>DATFUK010000344.1:0-7286 GCA_035260865.1 Candidatus Methylomirabilota bacterium
GCCCCCCTGGTAGTAGGCGGTCCACGGGGTGCCCTCGCGCGCGCCGGACGAGAGGCACACGATGCGGCCGTAGCGCCGCCGCATCATGTGGGGCACCGCCGCGCGCGTGCAGAGGAAGGTGGAGCGGAGGTTCAGGCGGAGAACGAAGTCCCAGTCCTCCACCTTCATCTCCCAGATGCGAGCGTTGCGGCTGCCGCCCACGTTGTTGACCAGGATGTCGAGCTGTCCGCCCCGCTCCACCGCGGTGGCGATCAGCCGCGCGGCCGGCTCCTCCTCGGTCACGTCGCCGACGACCGCGGCGGTCCGGCCGCCCGCCTGGGCGATGGCCGCGACCGCGCGCTCGAGACCGGCCGCGTCCACGTCGCCCAGGATCACGTGCGCCCCCTCGCCGGCCAGACGCTCCGCGATCGCGCGGCCCAAGCCGTGGGCCGCGCCCGTCACCACCGCGACCTTGCCGTCGAGCCGTGCCATGGCGCCAGGATTATAGGTTAGAATTCTCCGCGCCTGCTCTCGATCTCCAGGAGGATTCGACCCGATGCCGACTCGCCGCGACCTGTTCAAGCAAGCCGGAGCCGCCGCCGCCCTCGCCGCGCTCACCCCCGTCGCGGCGACCGCCCAGTCCCGGAAGCCCACGCTCACCATCGGCTTCCCGTCCACCCCGGAGACGATCGACCCGCACCAGTTCCGTTCGGTGCTGAGCGGCTCGATCATCAACCTCATGGGCGAGACGCTCTTCACGCGCGATCCGCAGACCATGGAGATCAAGCCGCTCCTGGCCGAGTCGTTCAAGAACCTCAATCCGAACACGTGGGAGCTCAAGCTGCGCCGCGGCGTCAAGTTCCACAACGGCGAGGACTTCAACGCGGACTCGGTCAAGTTCACCATCGAGCGCGCGGTGCTCTCGAAGCTCAACACGCTCGCCAAGCTCACCATGCCCCCGTCCTTCGGGCAGGAAGTGGTCGTCGTCGATCCCTACACGGTGCGGATCGTCACCAAGGTGCCGGACCCGATGCTGCCGTCCCGGCTCGCCGCCGAATCCATGAACATCGCCCCCGCCAAGGGCCTCGCCGAGTTCCGGGACAAGTTCGTCACCGACCGCTTCATCGGCACCGGTCCCTTCCGCTTCGTGGAGAACGTGGTGGGCGACCGCGTGGTGCTGGAGGCGAACCCGGGCTACTGGGGCGCCAAGCCGCCCAGCCAGCGCATCGTCTGGCAGGTGATCCCGGACGCGGCCACCCGGCTGGCCGCGCTCCAGCGCGGCGACGTGGACGTGATGCTCAACCTGCCCTTCCCGCTCGCGCCCACCGTGGAGGGCGACCCGAATCTCCGCGTGTACTCGGAGCTGAGCTCGCTCACCCACGGCATCCTCTTCAACACCCGCGAGTCGGCGCCCCTCAAGGATCGGCGCGTGCGGCAGGCGCTGAACATGGCGGTGGACCGCGCCGCGATCCTCAAGGGCCTCTACGTGGGGCGCGGCCAGTTCCTCAACACGGTCACGGGCAAGAACGTGGCCAACACCATGGACCCCGGTCCCTACCCGTACGATCCGGCCCGCGCCAAGGCCCTCCTCGCGGAGGCCGGCCACGCGCAGGGCTTCGAGCTCACGCTGTGGCAGTCGATCGGGCGCTGGGTGCTCGCGGAGGAGACCGCGCAGGTCATCGCGGGCTACTGGGACAAGATCGGGGTGAAGACCAAGGTGCAGGTGCTCGAGTGGGCGGAGTTCAACAAGCGCGCGGGCGGGTCCGCGCACAAGGACTGCTTCTACTACGCCTTCATCAACGGCACGTGGGACGCCTCCTACACCGTGCAGCGCTTCAAGCCCGACTTCCAGACCTTCCGCTACTTCGACGCCTCCGGCGACCTGCTCAAGACCATCGAGGAGTACGAGCGCACCTTCGATGCGAAGAGGCGCAAGGAGCTGGGGGCCAGGGCCCTCACCGGGCTACACGACGAGGCGGTGTGGCTCTTCCTCTGGCAGCTCGACGAGCTGTTCGGCGTCTCGAAGAAGGTCAAGGGCTTCAAGATGCGCCCGGACAATTTCCTCTGGGTGCGCGACGCCTACGTGGAGGCCTGAAGCGCTTCCCTTCCTCCTCCGCCGGCTCGGCCACGCGGTCATCGTGGCGGTCGGGGTGTCGCTGGTGGTCTTCGGGCTCGTCCATCTCTCGGGCGATCCGGTCCTGCTCATGGTGTCGAGCGACGCGCCGCCCGACGTGGTCACCGCCACGCGGCACGCCCTGGGCTTCGACCGCCCGCTCCACGAGCAGTTCGGCCGCTACGTCACGCGCGCCGCCCAGGGCGACCTCGGTGTCTCGCTGCGCAGCAACCGCCCCGTGGCCACCCTGATCCGGGAGCGCCTGCCCGCCACCCTGGAGCTGACCCTGGCCGCGCTGCTGATCGCGGTGGCGGTCGCGGTGCCCGCGGGCATCGTCTCCGCGGTCCGCCGCGGCTCGCTGGTGGACCGCGTGGCGATGGTCGGCGCGGTGGCCGGCCAGGCGGTGCCCATCTTCTGGCTCGCGCTGCTGCTGATCACCCTCTTCGGCGTCTACCTGCGCTGGCTCCCCGTCTTCGGCCGCGGCTCCCTCGCCCACCTCGTGCTGCCCGCGGTGAGCCTCTCCACCGTGATCCTCGGGCGGCTGGCCCGCCTGGTCCGCTCGAGCATGCTGGAGGTCCTCGGCCAGGACTACGTGCGCACCGCGCGGGCCAAGGGCGTGGCCGAGCCGCGGGTGCTCGCGGCCCACGCGCTCAAGAACGCGGCGATCCCGATCGTCACCCTGCTCGGTTTGCAGTTCGCCCAGCTCCTGGGCGGCGCGGTGGTGACCGAGACCATCTTCGCGTGGCCCGGCATCGGCCGCCTGGTGGTGGAGGCGATCTTCAACCGGGACTTCCCGGTGGTGCAGGGCGTGGTGCTGGTGGTCTCGCTGATCTTCGTCACCGTGAACCTGCTGGTGGATCTGGCCTACGCGGCGCTCGATCCCCGCATTCGCACCGAGGCCGCCTGATGCGCCGCGATCCGGTGTTCTGGCTCTCCGCGGCGGCGCTCGGGCTCATCCTGCTCGCCGCGGTCTTCGCGGAGCGCCTGGCCCCGTACGGGCCCAACGAGCAGGACATCCTGAAGCGGCTGCAGCCGCCCGGCACTCCCGGGCACGTGCTCGGCACCGATGAGGTCGGGCGCGACATCCTGAGCCGTCTGATCCACGGCGCCCGGATCTCGCTCCTGATCGGGGTGATCGCGGTGGGGGTGTCGTGCCCGCTCGGCGTGCTCGTCGGCCTCGTGGCGGGCTACGCGGGCCGGCGCACCGACGACGTGCTGATGCACATCACGGACATCCAGCTCGCGATCCCCACCATCCTGCTCGCGATCGCGGTGGTGGCGGTGCTCGGCCCCGGCCTGCCCAACGTCATCATCACGCTCAGCGTGACCGGCTGGACCCTCTACGCGCGCCTGGTCCGCGGCCAGACCATGACCGTGAAGACGCGCGACTTCGTGCAGGCCGCGCGGGCCAACGGGGCGGGCGACACCCGGATCGTGCTGCGGCACGTGCTGCCCAACGTGTTCTCGCCGGTGATCGTGGTGGCGGTCTTCGCGGTCGCCAACATGATCGTGCTGGAGGCGACGCTGTCGTTCCTCGGGCTCGGGGTGGAGCCCAGCGTGGTCACGTGGGGCCGGATGCTGAACGGAGGGCGGCTCTACCTCAGCACCGCGTGGTGGCTCACCGCGCTCCCCGGCCTCGCGATCTTCGTCACGGTGCTGGCGGTGAACCTCCTGGGCGACCACCTGCGCGACTGGCTCGACCCGCGGCTGCGGGGCTCGCTCGGCTCCGCCGCCTAGCGGTCGAAGATTCCCTCCGGGATCAGGGCCGAGACCACGTAGTTGGGCACGTCGACCACGTTGCTCACCCGCAGATCCACCGCCACGCTCGAGATCACGTAGGCCTGCTCGCGCGTGAAGCCGCGCTCCTGCAGCAGGTCGATCATGTTGAGCAGTGCGTTGCGGCAGGCCAGCGTGAGGTTCTCGCCCTCGTTCACGCCGTCGTCGCGGATCGGCATGCCGGTGGCGGCCAGGAAGCGCTTGGGGGCCGCCCATTCCGGCGGGGCGAAGTAGTCGCGGTGGCGGAAGCGGGGACCGCGGGCCAGGCTCTTGCCCGCGCCCTTGACCACCTTGAACTTGACCACCGCGGTGGCGCCCATCTCGACCGCGGTCACGCACACCTCGCCGTCGCCCTGGGCGAAGTGGCCGTCGCCCACCGAGAACAGCGCGCCGTCCACCGCGACCGGGAGCTGGAGCGTCGCCCCCTTGGTGATCTGCTTGACGTCCATGTTGCCGCCGTTCTCGCGCGGCGGGATCGTGCGCAGGCCCTGGGTGGCCGCCGCGCCCTTGCCCGGTACCGCCCCCGCCGCGTCCGGGGTCATCACGAGCCCACCGCGGCTCAGCAGATCCTGCTCGCGCTTGGCCCACGCGGTCACCTGCGGGTGCGACGGCGCCACTCCGATCACGCCCATGAAGGGCGCACCGGGGATGCGCACACCGGGGAGCTCCTTCGAGGTCGCCCAGCCGTCGGCGATGTTCCAGTGCACGAGATACGGCACCGTGTAGAGATCCCGCAGGAAGCCGAGCCCGGGCACGATGCCGGTGAAGGCGTGGGGCTGCGGCAGGATGTCCACGAACTCGATCTCGAGGAGATCGCCGGGGCGGGCGCCCTTCACCAGCACCGGCCCGGTGATCGGATGGATGGCACCCGCGTCCATCGTGGCCATGGCCGCGGCGGTGGTCGTGGGCCCGAGATGGCCGTCGACGCCGTCGCGGGTCTCGAGCACCACCTCCTCGCCCTCCGATACCTCGAGAATGGGCGGGATGTCGGGATGCCACCGGTTGTGCCCGGTCCCGGGCTGCTCGATGAGCCGCTTCGTGCGATCGATCTCGACGCTCTTCATGATGACGCCTCCGTGCTCCGGAACGCCCGCCAGCGCTCCTCCGCCTGTGCGAAGCCGGGCCCGCGATCGATCAGGGGCAGGTCGCGGGCCCGGTGGGCGCGCTCCTCCTGGGTGGCGATCTTGTCCACCTCGTGGGTGACCGCGTCCACCACCACGCCGTAGTCCTCGAGCGCGCCCCGCGGGGTGATGAAGCCGCGCGCCACGTCCTGCCGCACCCGCTCGGGCTCGCGGGCGAGCGGGTCGCCCCAGCCCCCGCCCCCGCACGTCTCGAAGCGCAGCAGGTCGCCGCGCCTGAGCACGATCGCGTCACCCAGCGCGGGGAGCACGTGCTCCTCGGGCGTGCCCGGGTTGAGCGTGATGCGCCCGGTCCGGCCCGCGCCGCCACCCGCCACCCCGTAGGGCGCCACCACCGTGTTCTCCATCCGCGTGGCCAGCTCGGCGCGCTCGGCCAGCACGCGCACGTCACGCACCACCCCGGTGCCGCCGCGCTGCACGCCCGGCCCGCCCGAGTCCGGGCGCACCGCGTAGCGCTCCACCCGGAGCGGGAAGTCGCGCTCGACGTACTCGACCGGGTAGTTCTCCTGGGCGATGTAGTAGATGACGTCCACCCCGTCCGCGAACGGCCGCGCCCCGAGCCCGACCCCGAGCCCCTCGATGCAGAGGATCGGCCGCTGGCGCGCCGCGTCCCAGGAGCGGAAGTAGTACAGCACGTAGACCGGCGAGCCCGCGGGCACGCGGCCGCGGTTGGCCTGGGCCAGGGTGCCGAAGATGCAGGACATCACCCGGAAGCGCGTGTTGGCGCGCATACCGAGCGGCGCCGGGAAGCGCGGCTTGAGGATGCTGCCCTCGCGGGCGATCCACTCGTCGAGATTCTGCAGCAGCCCGTCGTTGACCTCGAGCTCGGGATCGATCGACTGCAGGTAGCGCCCGAACGCGATGCGGAGCAGCCCCGGGTTGGTCGTGAAATTGATCGGGCCGCGCGCCTGGTCGTCGGAATTCGAGCCGTCGAGACGCACGTGATCGCCCGTGCGGTTCAGGGTCAGATCGATGCGATAGGGCCGCGCCTCGGCCCCCCCGTCGCTGTCCAGGAAGTCGTGGAAGCGCCACTCCCCCGGCGGCACCAGCTCGAGGAACAGCTCGCGCGCCCGCACCGCGGTCTGGGCGATGCACTCGTCGAAGGCGGCCAGCAGCGTGTCCACCCCGTAGCGGGCGCAGAGCTCGCCCAGCCGGGTCTCGGCCAGGTGGCAGGAGGCCATCATCGCGCGGGTGTCGCCCTCCACCAGGTCGGGCAGGCGCGAGTTGCGGAGGAAGATCCGGTAGGCCTCCTCGTTGAGCTGCCCCTCCCGGACGATTCGCACCGGCGGCACGAGGACGCCCTCGTGGTAGATCTCGGTGGCGTGGGGCGAGATCGAGCCGGCCCGCAGCCCGCCGATGTCCTGGTAGTGGCCGAATGTGGTGGCGAAGGCCACCGGCCGCCCCTCGTGGAAGACCGGCACCGTGAAGACCATGTCCTGGTGGTGCTGCACGGCGCCGTCCGAGACGTACGGGTCGTTGAACCAGTACACGTCGCCCGGCCGCATGGTCTCGAGCGGATAGAGCTTCAGGATCGGCTGGAGCATGCCGGGTCCGCTGCCCGAGATGTGGCAGGCCACGATGCGGCCCCGCGTGTCGAAGATGCCGACGAAGTAGTCCTTCTTCTCCTTGATGAAGGGCGACATCGCGCAGCGCTCCATCAGGAGCTCCATGTCGCGGATCGCGGAGGCGAGGCTGCCGCGGATGATCTCGAGCGTGATCGGATCGACGCGCGGCGGGGCGGACTCAGGCATGGGAACGCTCCAGGAGGATATTGTGCGCGTCGTCGACCCGGGCGCGGAAGCCCGGCGCCACCAGCGGGGTGGCGTCGTCCTGCTCGATGATGGCAGGCCCCTCGAAAACCATGCCCGGCGCCAGCCCTCCCCGCGCGTAGCAGGGCGTGGAGACGAAGCCCGCGCCGCGGAAATAGACCGGCCGGTGGCCGGTGATCGCGGCGGCCAGCGTGCCCGCGCCCGTCACGGGCAGAGTGCGCTCGCCGTGCGGCAGCGTGCCCACCGCGGTGAGCCGCAGGTTCACCAGCTCCACGGAGGCCTTCGGCAGATCGTAGCTGTAGAGCCGCCGGTGCTCGGCGTGGAACGTGGCGATGAGCTGCTCGAGCCGGGCCGGGGTCAGCGGGCCCGCGCCGAGCGGGCAGGTCAGCTCGAAGCTCTGGTGCTCGTAGCGCAGGTCCGCGCCGCGCTCGAAGCGCTGGCGCGCGCGCGGCACCTGCTCGCCCGCGAGCCAGGCCTCGGCCTGGCGCTCGAGATCGAGCCATGCGGCGT
>DATFUK010000345.1:0-4420 GCA_035260865.1 Candidatus Methylomirabilota bacterium
TGCCCGCCCGGCCCCTACGAGCGCACGTCGATGGTGGCGTGGTACCTCAAGACCAACAAGCCCAGGTCCAAGCTGATCGTGCTGGACGCCAACCCGAACATCATCTCCAAGGCCGCGCTGTTCCGCGCGGCCTGGCAGGCCTATCCGAACATCGACTACCGGGGGGCGAGCCGCGTGGTCGGGGTCGATCCGGGCAACAAGGAAGTGCGCACCGAGTTCGACAAGATCCGCTACGACGTGGTCAACGTGATCCCGCCCCAGCGCGCGGGCACCATCGCGGTGCAGGCGGACCTGGTGGGCGGCGACAAGCGCTGGTGCGAGGTCAGCCACGTGACCTACGAGTCGGTGAAGCACCCGGGCATCCACGTGATCGGCGACGCCACCATCGGTCTGCCGGTGCCCAAGTCGGGGAACATCGCCAACGCGATGGGCAAGATCACCGCCGCCTCGGTGGTCAGCCTGATCAACGGCAAGGAGCCGCCGACGATCGCGCCCGGCAATACCTGCTATAGCTGGGTGAGCGATCGGGAGGCCATCGCGGTGGTCAACGCCTACAAGATCGAGAACGGCAAGGTCGTGCAGATCGAGCAGAAGCTGACCCCGGCCCAGAGCCCGCTGGTGGCCCAGCGCGCGATCGGCTGGACCCAGTCCATCTGGGCGGACGTCCTGGCATGAGCGCCATGCGTTTCACCCCGCGTCTCACCGCCCTCGCCGCCGCGCTCGTCCTGGGCGCGTGGGCCGGCCACGCCGCCCACGCCGCGGGCCCGCTCGACGAGCGCGGCGCGCTCCAGTCCGTCACCTGCGCGGCCTGTCACGGCCAGGCGGGCAACAGCCGCTCGAGCGCGATGCCGATCATCGCCGGCCAGGACGCGGCGTACCTGAAGAAGCAGATCGCGGACTACGCGGCGGGCAAGCGTCTCTCCGCCGAGATGGAGCCCTACGCCAAGCAGGTGCTGAACCTGGGCGTGGACGACGTCGCGGCCTACTTCGCCTCGCGCCGGCGCGAGCCCACGCCGATCGCGTCACCGGCCGACGCGGTGGCCCGCGGGCGCAGCGCCGCCGCCCAGTGCGCGGGCTGTCACGGCCCGCAGGGACAGGGCGACGCGGCCAAGCTGATTCCGAGCCTGGCCGGTCAGGCGCCGGGCTACCTGCGCGAGCAGATGCTGCTGTTCAAGCAGGATCGGCGCAGCCCGGGGGATCCGGCGGTGACCGCGGTCAAGGCGCTGCTGAAGACGATTCCCGACGAGACCCTCGGGGACCTGGCCGCGTACTACTCGAGCCTGCGGTAAGCCGGCGCCCGAACCGGGGCGTTCGCGCTATCATGGTGGCCTTCATGAGCCATCATGCCCTGCGGTCGTCGAGCGCGTGACGCCGACGCTGGAGATCGCGCTCTTCGCCCTCGCCCTCTGCGGCGCCTTCCTCTCCGGTCTCGTGGGGGTGGGCGGCGCCATCGTGATGATCCCGCTCCTGTACTACGTGCCGCCGCTGCTGGGCGCGGGCGAGCTGTCGATCAAGGCGGTGGCCGGGCTCAGCATGACCCAGGTGCTCGCGGCGGCGGCGGTGGGCGCGTGGAGCCACGGGCGGTACGCGCTGGTGCACCGCGGCCTGGCCCTCACCGGCGGCCCCACGATGGCGGGCGGATCCCTGCTGGGCGCGGTCTTCTCCTCCCACGTCTCCGGGCGCGCGCTCCTCGCCACCTTCGCCCTCATGACCACGATCGCCCTGCCGCTCATGTTCGTCGCGCCGGTGGACTCGCCGGGGGGCGAGGAGCGGGCCACCCTCGCCTTCAACCGCGCGACCGTGATCGCCCTCTGCGGGACGATCGGCTTCGTGGCGGGGCTCGTCGGGGCGGGCGGGGCGTTCCTCCTGGTGCCGGTGCTGGTGGGCGTCCTGCGCGTCCCGATGCGGCTCAGCATCGGGACCTCGCTCGCCATGGTGGGCATCTCGTCGGTGACCGGCTTCCTGGGCAAGGCGCTTACCGGTCAGATCCCGCTCTGGCTCGCGGTCACCGTGGTGCTCGGCTCGCTCACCGGCGCGCCGCTGGGCGGGCGGGTGAGCCGCCGGGTGCCGGTGCCGGTGCTGCGGGGCGTGCTCGCCGGGATCATCACGCTGGTCATGCTGCGCGTCTGGTACGACGTGATCGCCCACTAGCATGCGCTACGGCTTCGTGATCGACCAGCGGAAATGCATCGGCTGCCACGCCTGCACGGTGGCATGCAAGGAAGAGAACCAGGTTCCGCTCGGGGTCAACCGCACCTGGGTGAAGTACATCGAGAAGGGCACGTTCCCGGACACCCGGCGCTACTTCACGGTGATGCGGTGCAATCACTGCGACAACGCGCCGTGCGTGACGATCTGCCCGACGGTGGCGCTCTACCGGCGGCCGGACGGCATCGTGGACTTCGACGGCGCGCGGTGCATCGGCTGCAAGTCGTGCATGCAGGCGTGCCCCTACGACGCGCTCTACATCGATCCCGAGACGAACACCGCGGCCAAGTGCCACTACTGCGCTCATCGCGTCGAGTCGGGCCTCGAGCCGGCGTGCGTGGTGGTGTGCCCGGTCCAGGCCATCGTGCCCGGCGATCTGGACGATCCGGGCAGCACCATCGCGCGGCTCGTGGCCTCGCAGCAGACCCAGGTCCGCAAGCCGGAGCAGGGGACGCGGCCCAAGCTCTTCTACGTGGGCGCGGAGTCCGCCGCGCTCATCCCCGAGATGCAGGAGCGGCGTGGCGGGTATCTCTTCTCGCAGGTCGCCAGCATCCCCAGCCCGGGCCGGCCCAATCGCGCGGTCGCGCGGCCGGCCGCGACGGGGGTCACCGCCGCGACCGATGGGATGGACCTGCTCGCGCTGGCGCGCACCGTCTACGATGTCGCGCATCCCGAGCGGCCGTGGGGATGGAAGGTGGCCGCGTATCTCTGGACCAAGTCCATCGCGGCGGGCGCCTTCCTGGTCGCGTCGCTGGGCATCGGCGCCGGCTTCCTGAGCGCCGACACGCTGACCGGGCTGGCGGTGCCGGTGATCGGCCTGGCCTTCCTGCTGCTGACCTCGCTGCTCCTGGTGCTCGACCTCAAGCGACCGGAGCGATTCCTGTACCTGATCCTGAAGCCCAACCCGCGCTCGTGGCTCGTGCTGGGCGGCTTCATCCTGTTCGCGGCGGGGGTGCTGGGGACCTTGTGGCTGCTGGCCGGCCTCATCGGCAGTCTCGGGGCGCTGCACCTGCTGGCCTGGCCGGTGGCCCTGGTCGCGGCGGCGACCGCGGGCTACAGCGCGTTTCTCTTCGGTCAGGCCGAGGGGCGCGACTTCTGGCAGAGCCCGCTGCTGCTGCCGCATCTCCTGGTGGCCGCGCTCGTCGGCGGCTCGGCCAGCCTGCTGCTCGCCGCGCGCGCGGTCGGCAGCGCGTCCTTCGTGGTGGGCGGTCTGGGGCTCGTGCTGTGGGCCTCGCTGCTGGTGAGCGCGCTCGTGCTGGGCGCCGAGCTCTTCGGCGCGCACGGCGCGGAGGCCGCGCGGCGGGCCGCGCGCCTGCTCACCCACGGCCCGCTGCGGGTGCCGCTGTGGGGCGGGGTCGTGGCCGCGGGCATCGCGCTGCCGCTGGTGCTCCTGCTGAGCGCGTCGATCCCGTTCGGCTCGGAGCTGGCCGCGGGACTCGCGCTCGGCGGCCTCTGGCTCTGGGAAGAGCTCTGGATCCGCGCGGGCCAGATGCTCCCGCTCAGCTAGGCCGGGGTCAGGTCTTGCATTACGACATTTCGAGCGCGTCGACACCAACCTCAAGGGAGAAAATGTCGTAATGCAAGACCTGACCCCAAATGAGCCGTTGCATCCGGTGGCGCGGGGATTGGCCGCGCCGGCGTCCGGGCTCGAGCGGTTCCCGCCGGTCGCGCGGTGGGACGACTGGGAGGAGTTCGACGCCAAGGCGTGGCCGGCCAAGGTCAAGCGGCGCTTCCAGCTGATCCCGACGATCTGCTTCAACTGCGAGGCGGGGTGCGGGCTGCTCGCCTACGTGGATCCGCAGACGCTCCAGATCCAGCGGTTCGAGGGCAACCCGGTGCACCCGGGCAGCCGCGGGCGCAACTGCGCCAAGGGTCCCGCGACGCTCAACCAGATCACGGACCCCGAGCGCATCCTCTACCCGCTGCGGCGGGCCGGGAAGCGCGGCGCGGGCCAGTGGGAGCGCGTGACCTGGGACGAGGTGCTCGACGACATCGCCGGGCGCATCCGCAAGGCGCTGGTCGAGGGGCGGCAGAAGGAAGTGATGTACCACCTCGGCCGGCCCGGGCACGAGCTCGTGTACCTGCAGCGCATCTTCCACGCGTGGGGCATCGACGGCCACAACAGCCACACGAACGTCTGCTCGGCGAGCGCCAGGGCCGGCTACGCGTTCTGGATGGGGATGGACCGTCCCTCGCCCGATCACGCGAACGC
>DATFUK010000346.1:0-6790 GCA_035260865.1 Candidatus Methylomirabilota bacterium
CCGCCGCGCCCCGGACGGGATCGTTGAACGCGAAGTTCGCGCTAGAGGCGGGCCATCACTTGCTCCGAGAAGAGCCTGAGGACTTGTTCGCGGTCGACGAAGTCTTGGCCGGGGACCTGGGGCAGCAGGATGATGCGGTTCACGCCGCCGACGCTGTTGACGCGCTGCACCTGCTCTCTCACGTCGTCGGGGGTGCCCGCCAGGGCCATGAGGTCCACGAAGCGGTCGGTGACCAGCAGGCGATGCTGCGAGGCGGCGGTGGCGTGCTGGTAGGAGTCGTAGGCGGCGCGGACCTGGTCGATGACCGCTTGATCCTCGGGGCTCCATGTTACCGGGAACGCGTGGCGGAGGGCCGAGGCGACCCGGCCACGCACGTGATCGCGGGCCAGCGCGCGATCGTGCGAGATCGAAGTGGGCGCCCAGATCGCGACGTCGACCGATCCGGGCGCGCGGCCACTCGTCTGCACGCCGGCGGCGACCCGTCTGAGCGCGGCCTCGACCAGCCACGGCGCCACCCCGGAGTACATGATCGCGCCGTCGCCGAGCCGCCCGGCGGCGTCCAGCATGCGCGGGCCGGAGCCGGCCAGGTAGAGCGGGATCTCGATCGGGTGGGGGAGCCAGGCGAGGCGCGCGTCCGTCCCCGTATCCAGGCGGATCGACTCGCCGCCCAGCAGGCGTCTGAGCGCGTGCGCCATGGACTCGAGCGTACCGACACGCGCGGTCTTCGCCACCGACAGCCCCATGGTCTCGGACGCGCTGCCGCCGGTGCCGACTCCCAGGACCAGGCGCCCCGGCGCGAGCTCGTGGAGGGTGGCGATGGCGCTCGCGGTCACCGAGATGTGGCGCGTGTGCGGCACCGTGATGCCAGGGCCGAGTCGGATGCGCGAGGTCGCGGCCGCGCAGGCGGTGAGAATGACCCAGAGCTCGCGGCACACCAGGTGGGTGTCGGCGATCCAGGCCGTGTCGAAGCCGAGCGACTCGGCCAGGCGCACCTGCTCCACGATCACGGGTAGCGGCTGGCTCGCGAGGATGCCGATGTCGAACTTCATGGGCGCGGCCGAGAATCGGCCGAAAGCGCCCGCGCGTCAAGAGGTATGCTAAGCACCCTATGGCCCTCGAGACCGGGAACGGACTGCAGTTCGACGTGGCGGTGATCGGAGGCGGGCCGGCTGGCTCCAGCACCGCCACCGCGCTCGCGCGGCGGGGCCGCCGGGTGCTGCTGCTGGAGCGCGATCGGTTTCCCCGCTTCCACATCGGTGAGTCGCAGCTTCCGTGGATCAACGGGGTGCTGGACGAGCTGGGCGTCCACGACACGATCGCCAAGGCCGGCTTCGTGGAGAAGTGGGGCGCCAGCTTCTGGGAGATCGACGGGTCGCCCGCCTCGTACGTGGACTTCACCGCTGCGGTGGAGACGCCGGTGCCCCAGACCTTCCAGGTCCCGCGGGCCCGGTGGGACGAGCTCCTGCTGCGCCACGCCGAGCGGTCCGGCGTCATCGTGAGGGAAGGGCACCGCGCGGTGGACGCGGACTTCGAGCCCGCCGGGGTCACCCTGCGCTACGCAGGGCCCGACGGCGTCGAGGAGACCACTCGGGTCGCGGCGCTCGTGGACGCCTCCGGCCGCGCCGGCTTCCTGGCCCGCAAGCTCGGCCGCCATGAGCACGACCCGATGCTGCAGCAGATCGCGGTCCACGCCCAGTACGAGGGGGTCCCCCGCGCCGAGGGCCGCGCGGCCGGCGACATCCGCGTGCTCACGCGACCCGACGTCGGCTGGATCTGGCTGATCCCGATCTCGGAGACGCTGACGAGCGTGGGGGCGGTGGTGCCGAAGGAACTCCATCGGCGGGAAGCGAAGGCCAGCGCGGAGGAGAGCCTCGATCACTACCTCGGCACCACACCGGCCTCGCCGGCGGTGATGCGGGAGGCGCGCCGGGTGTCGCCCGCCTACTTCGACGCCGACTACTCCTACCTGGCCACCCGGATGGCGGGCGAACGCTGGGTCGCGGTCGGGGACTCCGGGTCCTTCCTCGACCCAATCTTCTCGACCGGCGTGCTCCTGGCCATGCAGGGCGGACTGGAGGCGGCGGCCGCGCTCGACGCGGGGCTCCGCGCCGGCGATCTCTCGGCGCACCGTTTCGCGCGCTACGAGCGGATCGTGCGGAAGCGCTACCACTTCTTTCACCGCTTCGTGGTGGGCTTCTACGACCCGTACTTCCGCCGGCTGCTGTTCCGGCGCTCGCACCGGCTCGGGATCTACGAGGCGGTGCTTTCCGCGCTGGCCGGGAACTGGCGTCCGACCCTCGGCACCCGGCTGCGCATCCAGCTCTTCTTCGCAATCATCGCGATCAAGCGTCTCTTCCGCGTCGCGCCCCCCGAAGACGCCGGCATCTGGCGCCGCTGAATCCGGCGAGTGTAGATCCGCCCGGCTAGATCCCGGAGCCGAATCCGCCCGCCGTCCTGATGGTCTGGGCCTCGCCCATGTGCATGGCGGCGTGGGTGACGAGCAGCCCGCCGAGGATGCCGACGCGCGGACGGCCGGTGAACGCCTTGGCGATCGTCGCGCCGTTGGGGCCCAAGCAGCCCAGCGCGGCCGCCTTCTCGAGCGCGGGCGCCTGCAGCTCGCCCTGCCAGTCGGAGGGCCCGAAGCCGCGGATGACCTCCTGGGTGCGGCGGCCGACCGCGTCGCGATACTCGCGCAGGGCGGCGACGTCCACGCGGCTCGTGAGCTCGGCGACCTCCGGCTTGGTCATGCCGATGCCGAAGTCGGGCCGCGCGATCTTGAGGCGCGCGAGCCACCCGCCGTCCACGACCTGGTCGCGTCCGCTCAGGATGAGGTTGGCGAAGATGTCCTCGGCGCGGGCGATGTGCCACATCAGCCACGCCAGCGAGTTGAGGTCCTCGCGCGGCCGCGCCCGCATCTGATCGTCGGTGAGCCCGCCGAAGGTCCGCTCGGCCAGGGTGCCCTTGTCGCCGGTGAGGGCGGCCGCGTGCATGCGGCCGTGTTCGTCGAGGAGAAGATCGCGTGCGTCCATGGAAGCCTCCGCTGGCTCAGGTTCGGGAAGTGGGGGCCGGCTCGTCGGTGACCGGGAAGTATCGCCGCGCCGCGTCCGACTGGTTCTCGTAGATCGAGCCCTGGTGCAGCGCGGGCGGCAGGGGCAGGCGCACCGGGGCCGGCACCATCCGGGGCTCGATGGTCGGCGGGCCGGTGAGGAGGCGGCCGTCGAACTCGGCGAGATCCGGCACTCCCAGGATGGGCCACGCGTCGGCGGCGCCGTATTCGTAGAGCAGCAGGGTGCGGGGCAGGCTCGAGACGTTCTGGGCCGAGCCGTGCACGAGCCGCACGTGGTGGAAGCTCATCGAGCCCGCCCGCCCGGTGAGCGGCACCGCGCGCGCGATCTCGTCGCGGATCGCGGCGGGGTCGATGGCCCCGCAGAAATAGCCGTCCGCGTGGTGGTTGAAGATCGGACCGCGGTGACTGCCGGGCACCACCAGGAGCGGGCCGTTGTCGCGGGTGCAGTCGTCGAGCATCACTCCCACCGCGAGGAGATCGTCGTTGGTGTGCGGGTAGAAGGCCCAGTCCTGGTGCCATTCCACCGGCGAGCCGTAGTGCGGCGACTTGAGGTTGATCTTGGAGCCGTGCAGCCGCACGGCCGGGCCGAGGAGGGCGTTGAGCACCGCGACCAGGCGCGGGTGCCGCATGAGCTCGGTGAAGACCGGGTAGAAGTGATGCGGTTTCTTGATGCGCCGCACGCGCGGGTCGTCCGGGCGATGACCCGGCTCGAGATCGTAGCGGTCGGTGTGGGCGGTCACCGCGCGCGCGCCGTCCACGATGCGCGCCAGCTCCACGCGGATCGCGGCCAGGGTGGCCGCGTCGAGCACGTCGGGGACCACGAGATAGCCCTGGTCCTGGTAGCGCTTCACGTCGGCGGGCGAGAGCATGGGAGCGAATCTCCTTGCCGGAAAGGTTAGCACGAACCGGCGGCACTCCGCCCTTGACAGGGGGACGCGGGTGACCGACATTCGGAGCGCGTTCGGATCAAAGACGATCTGCCGATCAAGGGGGAACACACATGCTCGATCAGCGCATCAGCCGCCGCTCACTCCTCGCCGGTGTCGTCGGCACTTCCGCCCTGCTCACGCTGCCGAACGGCGCGGCCGCCGCGGGACCCGCGGTCAAGAAGGGCACCAGCCTTCGCCTCTGGATCCTCAAGACCTACGTGGAGCCCACCAACAAGGCCATCGAGGCGAGCGCCCAGCGCTGGGCGCAAAAGCACGGGGCCAGCGTGACGGTGGAGTACTTCACCTTCGAAGACATGCAGACGAAGTACGTGGCGGCCATCGAGAACAAGAGCACCCCCGACGTGGGTCAGCTCGAGACGAGCGCGCCCGCGCGCTTCGCCGGAATGGGGCAGCTCATGGACCTCACGTCTTTCGCGCGCCAGATCGAGGGCGAAGTGGGCAAGCCGCCCGCCAACGTGGCGCCGATCACCACGGTCGGCGACAAGATCTACGCGCTGCCGTGGTACGTGATGGCCGCCTTCTGGCACACGTGGCGCGACGTCTTCGAGAAGGGCAAGGTGAAGCTGCCGAACACGTTCGAGGAGGCCAAGCAGGCCGCCGCCGCCCTCAACCGGCCCAAGGACAACTTCTACGGCATGGGCCAGAGCTGGAACCGCACCGCGGACGGCTACGGCGTGATGCAGAGCCTGATGTACTCCTACGGCGCCGGCTGGGCGGGCCGGGACGGCAAGTACAAGTCCATCAAGACCTCGCAGATGCAGGCGGCCATGAAGTGGGCCACCGACATCTACAAGGACGGCATCCAGCCCGCCGACACCCTGACCTGGACCGGCTCCGGCAACAACGAGAACTTCATCGCCAAGAACATCGCGCAGACCTCCAACGGACCCAGCATCACGTTCGCGCTGGAGAACGCGCTCGCCAAGGCCACCGACGCGAAGGAGCGCAAGGCCCGCGAGGAGGCGCTCGCCAACCACGTGGCCCTGCCGCACCCGGCGGGGCCCGAGGGCCGGCGCATGTGGGCCATCGCGATGAGCTTCGGCATCTTCAAGACCACCAAGGATCCGGAGGCCGCGATGAGCCTGATCGCGCACATGCTCTCGCCCGAGGAGACGGTGTCGGTCATGAAGGACTCCTACGGCCAGTTCGCGCCGGTGATGGACAAGGCGCGCGCGGCGTCCAAGGACTACTTCAACAAGAACGAGAACTACCGTACGTTCGGTCGGGCCGCGGACTGGTTCGTGCCCACCGGCTTCCCGGGCCCGGTCACCGCGGCCGCCGCGGAGGTGCAGGCGAGCAACGTGCTCACCGACGCGCCCGCGAAGGTGATCGTGGACAAGTGGTCGGTGGATCAGGCCATCGACTGGGAGGACAAGAAGATCAAGGAGATCTACGACACCCTTCGCGGATGATTTGGCGCGGATGATCCGGCGCGGGTGACGTGGCGCTTCCCTCCGCCGCCCGTCTCCCCGTGATGCGGCCGCGCGCTTCCCTCTGGAAGCGCGCGGCCATCCGGGAGGCGGGAACGGCGCTCCTCTTCCTGCTACCGCTGCTGGTCCTGGTGGTCGCCCTCATCGTCTACCCGGTCTACCGGGCGGTGTGGCTCTCGTTCACCGACAAGCTGGTGGGCTATCCCGAGCGATTCGTCGGCCTCAAGAACTACTTCTATCTCGCCGAGGACGACACCTTCCACCAGGTCATCCGGAACAGCTTCGTGTTCACGGTGGTCTCGGTGGGGCTCAAGGTGGTGACCGGGGTGCTGATGGCCCTGGTCCTGAACAACGTGATCC
The DNA here is from genome assembly GCA_035260865.1 of Candidatus Methylomirabilota bacterium. Classification (GTDB taxonomy): domain Bacteria; phylum Methylomirabilota; class Methylomirabilia; order Rokubacteriales; family CSP1-6; genus CAMLFJ01. The sequence continues at coordinate 5,808 of DATFUK010000346.1, forward strand.
GGGGCCGGAACTTCTTCCGCGGGCTCTTCCTGCTCCCGTGGATCACCTCGACCGTCATTATCGCGCTCACCTGGCGGTGGATGTTCGACGCCTTCCCGGGCCGGGGCTTCTTCAACAGCGTGATGCTCGACCTGGGACTGCTGAGCCGCCCGATCGCGTTCATGGCCACCCCGGAGGGCGCGATGATGGCGGTGATCGTGGCCAACTGGTGGCGCGGGTTCCCGTTCTTCGGGGTCTCCTTCCTGGCCGGGCTGCAGGCGATCCCGCGCGAGCTCTACGAGGCCGCGTCGGTGGACGGGGCGACCAGCTGGCGCCGCTTCTGGCACATCACGCTGCCCGGGCTCAAGCACGTGATGATCGTCACCACCCTGCTGAGCTTCATCCTCACCATCAACGACTTCAACATCATCTACGTGATGACCCGGGGCGGTCCGGGGAGCGCGACCCAGATCTTCGCGACCTACTCCTACCAGGTCGCCTTCAACCAGCTCCGCTGGGGCCGCGGCGTCACGATCTGCCTCTTCGTGGTGCCGATCCTGGTCCTCGGCATCATCGTGATCAGCCGCTACCTGCTCCGGGACAAGAAATAGCCAGCAACCGGAACGACCACAACCAATGACGATCGGATCGAGCGAGATGATCAAGGTGGTGGGGGGGTATGGGGGAGGAGCGGCGCCGCTCCCCCCCATTTCAAACCAGAGGTGCTCCGGTTGAAAGCCCTCACGTGGCTCGGCATGGCCCTGTTCCTCCTGATCATCCTGGTGCCGTTCTGGTGGATCGCCAGCATGTCGTTCAAGACCTACGAGCAGATCCAGTTCGCCACCAGCATCTACGTGCCCAACCCGTTCACCTGGGAGAACTACACCGGGCTCTGGACCGAGACGCGCTTCCCGATCTGGCTGCGCAACAGCCTCGTGACCGCGCTGGTGGTGACCGCCATCACCACCGTGGTCTCGAGCCTCGGCGGCTACGCGGTGGCGCGG
>DATFUK010000347.1:0-5981 GCA_035260865.1 Candidatus Methylomirabilota bacterium
AGGTCGCCGAACCAGAAGCTGCAGTTGAAGTGGGTGATGCCGACGTCCCGGCGCAGCCGCTCGATCTGGCGGATGCAGGTGTCGGGCGTGCCGATGACCAGGTAGCGGTCGAGGAGATCGTCCACGTCCGGCTCCTTCGGCGCGGGCACCGGGATCGCGCGGCCGTTCTCCACGCGCTCGTAGTGATTGCGGAGGCTGAGCGTCACCCGCATGTTCCAGCGCGCCTCCTCGGCGGCGGCCCGCGCGTCCGCGGTGTCCTTGGTCACGTAGACCGCGCGCTGCACCCCGACGTGGAGCGGCTGCGGCGGCTTCACCTCGGACACCACGCGGTCGAAGAGCTTGCGGAACTCGGCCATGCGCTCGACCGGAACTCCGAAGCCGCCGGTGAGCACGTTGAAGCCGCGGCGCACCGCGCCCTCCACCGAGTCGGGGCTCTGCGCGGTGATCCAGATGGGCGGCCGCGGCCCGTCCATCTGCGGGAAGATCGTGGTCTCGGGGATCCGGTAGAGCTTGCCCTCGTAGCTGAACCGCCCGCCCGCGAGGGCCTTCAGGATCACGTCCACCGACTCCTCCCACCGGGCCCGCCCGCTCTCGAGCTCGAGCCCGAAGCGCTCGAATTCGTAGTGCTGGTAGCCGCGGCCGAGTCCGATGTCGAGCCGGCCCGGGGCGAGGAGCGACAGGGTGGCGATCTCCTCGGCGACCACCAGCGGGTGATGCAGCGGCACCACCACGACCGCGGTGCCCACCCGGATGCGGGTGGTCCGCCCCGCCAGGTACGTGGCGAGCTGCAGCGGACGCGAGAGGTAGCCGTACGTCGAGAAGTGGTGCTCGGCCAGCCAGATGTTGTTGAAATTCAGACCCTCCGCGGCCAGGGCCATCTCGACCGCGCGGGTGTAGATCTCCTTGGAGGACCGCGCGGACGGCGACTGCATCAGCAGAAAGGTCCCGAAGTTCATGGTCTCCTCATTCCAGTGCGAGGAACTGCCGGGCATTGTCCACGGTGAGCCGCCGCCGGGTGGCCGCGTCCAGCTCGAGCGCGTCCAGCGCGCTCACCGGATCGTCGACGCCCATCTTGAACGGGTAGTCGCTCCCGAGCACGATGCGCTCGGGGCCGAAGGTGTCGAGCGCGAACGCGAGCACCTTCGGGGAGAGGGTGAGCGAGTCCACCCAGACGCGTCGCGCGTAGGCGCTCGGGGGCCGGGCGATCGCCTGCTTGGCGTCCGGGATCGCGGTCCAGCCCTGGTCGAGCCGCGGCAGGATGTACGCGAACGCGCCGCCGCCGTGGGCGAAGCACCAGCGCACGGTGGGCCAGCGATCCAGCACCCCGCCGAAGATCACCCGCGTCATCGCGAGCGCGGTCTCGAGCGGAAAGCCGGCGACCTGCGTCAGGTTGTTCTTGCGGAAGCGCGGATCGCCCAGGATCGGGGCCTGCGGGTGGACGAAGATCGCGACGCCGAGCGCGGCCGCCGCGTCCCAGACCGGAGCCAGGCTCGGATCATCGAGATCGTTGCCGCCGACATTGGCGCCGATCTCCACCGCGGGGAAGCGCAGCACGGTCGCCACACGCTCCAGCTCCTTCACGGCCAGGTCGGGCGCCTGCAGCGGCAGCCCGCCCGCTCCGAGGAAGCGCGCGGGGCTCCGGCTGACCAGCTCCGCGATCGCGTCGTTCTGCATCCGGCACCACTCGGCCGCGGCGGGGCCGGGCGCCCAGTAGCAGAAGGTCGGCGGGGCCGGGGAGAGGAGCTGGCGATCCACCCCGGACCGGTCCATCTGCTCGAGGCGGCGCGCGGGATCGAAGGCGTGCGGGGTCAGGTTGCGGTTGAACGTCGCGCCCAGGTAGAGCTTGCACCCGGTGGCCGGGTCGCCCTCGAGGCGCGGCCAGCGGTCGCCGCCGTAGCGCGCCGCGAAGTCCGGCCAGCCGCTCGCGAAGATGTGCGTGTGGACGTCGATCGGTCCCGTCATGCTCCCTCCGCCAGGCCGCGCAGTACCTCGAGCATCCTGACCATTCCCCACGTGTCCTGCCGGCAGTACGCGGTGAGGTCCGTCCGCAGCCGCGCCCGGTCTTCGGGATCCATCTCATCGGCCCGCAGCATCAAGGCCTCGAGCGCGAGGCTCGCGGCCTTGCCTTCCGCGATGGGCAGATCTGCGTAGCTCGCCTCCGGCACCAGCGCGGGCAACACGCGCTTGAGCGAGAAGCGGCCGCCGAAGTCCGGATGATAAACGTGTTGGCGCACGACCGGCAACAGGTCCACCACCCGCTCGGCCAGCGCCTGGAGCCGCCTGGCCAGGTTGGGCAGGGCGGCCGCGAGCTCGAGGATGCGCTGGCGCTCGAATGTCGCGTAGTAGGTCACGATCGCCCGGGCGCCCTCGCACGCGTCGAGCAGGCGCTCGGCCCCTTCCGGCCGCGGGTCGGCGGGGCCCTCCGCGATCCACTCGTGCGCGCGTAGCCCGCCGAGCCCGTCGGGCGCGTAGGCGCAGAACTGCGCGGGGATCGCGTCGAACGGATGGCAGCCGTTCCAGACCGGGATCGCGAGGCCCACCGTCTCGAAGTCCAGGAAGGCGACCGGCCCCTCGAACGGGGCGAGCGCGGCGCGAAGCGTCGGCTCCACGACGACGCGTCCCGTCTGCACCGCCCGTCGCTGCCGGTCGGCGATCCCGCTCAACGGGAAGTCCTCCGGCAGGTCCAGGATGCTCTGGTAGCCCAGCTCGTCCAGCTCGAGGAGCCGCCGCTGCACCGCCCAGAGCGTGCTCACGTGATGGGGCGGCAGCGCCGGCCAGCATCGTTCGGTGAATGGGCACTCGTAAGGTTTCGCGCAGTGCGGGCCGGTCGCGACGGCGGGCACCGTGCCCGCGAGCATTGCGGTCATGGCCGCGATCTCGCCGGGGACCGAGGCCAGGCGCGCCTCGACCAGCTCGGTCACATCGGCCCTCGTGAATAGGTTGCTCAGGTCCGGATACGCGCAGGCCCGGTTGAGGTGCATGACCTCCATGCGGTGGATGTCGAGCCCGCTCCGACGCAGCACGTGGGTCTGCACCGCCACGTCCGGCAGGTGATGCTCTTTCACGCCGGCGGTGGACTTGACCTCGATCAGGCAGAAGCCGCGCTCGAGCCGCTCCAGGATGTCCACCGACACGAAGACCCCGTCGGCGCGGAAGGCCGCCTCGTAGATGGCGGGCGCGCCCTCGGCGAGGGCCTGCCGGGTCGCCTCGAGGCGCTCCTCATAGGCGTCGTAGGGCAGGTCGACCAGCACGCCCCCGGGCACGTAGGTCCGGGCCAGCGCGCCCACCCGGTGCCCCTGGTCGTAGAGGGCCTGGCGCCCCTCGTCCACCTCCAGCTCGGGAGCGGCCGGCTCGTGAGCCATCCACCAGAGCAGCTTGTGGCACTGCAGTCCCGCCATCGCGCGGGACTTGGAGAGACGGTCTGGTCGGGCGGATGCGGCCTCGAGCGCCACCGGTCTCGACCGTAGCACGCCCTCCGCGGGTCCAGCCGGTCCAATGTATACTCCCGGCACAGAGCAGCCGCCCAAGGGAGGGCCGACCATGAGCACTCAGATGACCGAGCCGCGGATGGACCTGGAGCAGCACCTCCACATGTATCGCCAGATGGCCAAGATCCGCGCCTTCGAGGAGCAGGTGAACGAGCTCTACAAGGGCGCGAAGATGCCCGGCCTGGCCCATCTCTACGTCGGCGAGGAGGCGGTCGCGGTCGGGGTCTGCGAGGCGCTCAAGCGCGACGACTTCATCACGAGCACGCACCGGGGCCACGGCCACTGCCTGGCCAAGGGCGCGTCGGTGAGCCGGATGTTCGCCGAGCTGCTGGGCAAGGAGGCGGGCTACTGCCGCGGCAAGGGCGGCTCCATGCACATCGCCGATCCGGAGACCGGCAACCTCGGGGCCAACGCCATCGTGGGCGGCTCCGCGGGCCTCGCCACCGGCGCCGCGCTCTCCGCCAAGATGCGCAAGAGCGGCCAGGTCGCGGTGTGCTTCTTCGGGGACGGCGCGCTGGGGCAGGGCCTGCTCTACGAGGCGATGAACATGGCCTCGCTCTGGAAGCTGCCGGTCATCTACGTGTGCGAGAACAACCTCTACGGCGAGTACACCCCGGGCACCGAGACCATCGCGGGCGAGATCCTGTCCCGCCCCCGCGCGCTGGGCGTGCACGCGGAGAGCGTGGACGGGCAGGACGTGCAGGCGGTCCACGCCATCATGAAGCGCCTGGTGGAGCGGGCGCGCCGCGGCGAGGGGCCCGCCTTCCTCGAGTGCAAGACCTACCGGTACTACGGCCACCACGTGGGCGACGTGAATCGGGACTACCGCACCCGCGACGAGGAGCGGGACTGGATGACCAACCGCGATCCGCTCGAGACGCTGTCCTCGCGGCTCATGCAGCAGCGGCTCGCCGAGCAGTCCGTCTTCGACCGCATCCAGGCGGACGTGAAGACCGAGATCGAGAGCGGCGTGCAGTTCGCGCTGGCCGCCCCGTTCCCGAGCCCCGGCCAGGTGGACGAGGATGTCTACGCCTGACGGCGAGCCCCGTATCCGCATCGACTACAAGGCGCTGGTCGAAGACGATCGTATCCACGCCTCGCTGTACACCGACGCCCGCATCTTCGCCGACGAGATGGAGCGCATCTTCCACCGCGGGTGGGTCTTCGTCGGCCACGCCAGCGAGATCCCGCGCGCGGGCGACTACGTCACCCGGCGGCTCGGCGCCCAGCCGGTCATCATGGTCCGCGGCCGCGAGGGAGAGGTCTCGGTCTTCGTCAACCGCTGCCGGCACCGGGGCACGATGCTGTGCCCGGCCGAGGGCGGTCACGCCCGCACCTTCGCGTGCCCGTACCACGGCTGGACCTACGACGTCGACGGGGCCCTGCTCGGCGTGCCCTACCCCGGTGGCTACGCCGCGCTCGACAAGAGCGAGTACGGGCTCGAGGCGGCCCCGCGGGTGTCGAGCTACCGGGGCTTCGTCTTCGCCTCCTTCGCGGCGACCGGCATCACGCTCCTCGAGCACCTCGGCGCCGCGACGCGGCTGATCGACCGCTCGTGCGATCTCTCGCCCACCGGGGAGATCGAGCTGACCGCGGGCTGGGTGAAGCATCGCTGCGCGGCCAACTGGAAGGCGCTGCCCGAGAACGACAGCGACGGCTACCACCTGGGCTTCGTGCACCTCGCGCTCTTCAAGACCGTGCGCATGCAGTACCAGCGCGTGGTCGGCGACGAGAAGGCGATCAAGGCGGTGGTGCGTGACTGGGGGCACGGGCACATCGAGATCGACTGGTCGCCCGGCTACCAGGGGCCGTTCGAGTGGTTCGGCGGAGCCTCGGGACCGGTCGTGGCCGACTTCGTGGCCGCGCTCGAGCGCCGGGACGGGCCGGAGCTGGCGCGGCAGCGCATCATGCAGGGCCCCGCCCATGCCCTCATCTTCCCCAACCTCTTCCTCGGGGAGACCAACATCGCGATCGTCGAGCCGCTGGACGTGGAGGAGTGCGTGCACTGGCACACCCCGATGTTCTGGGCGGGCGTGCCCCAGTTCAACGGGCGCCTGCTGCGGATGGCCGAGGCGGGCATGGGCCCCGCGTCCTTCCTGATGCCGGAGGATCTGATCGTCGCGGCCCGCAACCAGCAGGGGCTGCGCGCGCGCACCCCGGAGTGGCTCCTGCTCAGCCGGGGCCTCAACCGCGAGTACGTGGACGACCAGGGGCGCGCGGTCTCCCACGTCACCGACGAGACCACGAACCGCGCGCTCTGGCGCCACTACCGCGCGGTCATGACGGAGGCCTAGCCGCTCCGCCTCCGATGGTCAGCGACCAGGACCACCAGGCCGTCGTCGAGTTCCTCTACCGGGAAGCGCGGCTGGCCGACGAGGCCCGCTACGCCGAATGGCTCGCGCTGTGGACCGACGACGCGGTCTACTGGGTGCCGGCCTCCACCGACCCCGACGCCGACCCGGAGACCCGCATCAAGCTGCTGCAGACCGGGCA
>DATFUK010000348.1:0-3354 GCA_035260865.1 Candidatus Methylomirabilota bacterium
CCGCCGCTCCCCGCGTGCCGGCCTTTCGAGGGCGACCTGGGGGAGATCCTGGACGCGCTCGGCCTGCCCCGGGCCGCGGTGGGCGGCTGGGCGCGCCCCGCGGTGACGCCCGACCAGGATCTGCTCCTGCCCGTGCGCGACCTGGCCGCGTTGCGGGCGCTCGAGCCCGACATGCGCCGCCTGGGCGCGGTGCGCGCGCCCCAGCACGCGCGCGGGGTCTGCGTGGTCTCGCGCGAGACGGTGGACCCCGGCTCGCGCAGCCACTGCCGTTTCTTCGCCCCGCACTACGGCATCCCGGAGGACATCGTGACCGGCTCCGTGCACTCCTCCCTCGGAGTCTGGCTGCTCGAGGCGGGCGCGCTCCCCGCCGCCGACGGGCGCGTGGTGTTCACCGCCGAGCAGGGCGACGGGCTCGGCCGCCCCGGGCGGCTTCAAGTGGAGCTGACCACACTGGCTGGGCAGGCCGGGCAGGCCACGCGCGTGCGGGTGGGCGGGACCGCGGTCACCGTGCTCACCGGCAGCCTGCGATCGGACGCATGAGCGCGCGCGTCGGCGTGGACATCGGCGGCACCTTCACCGACCTCGTGCTGCGCCTGGCCGACGGCACCCTGCGGGTCAGCAAGGTGTCCTCCACCCCCGAGGATCCCGGCATCGCGGTGGTGCGCGGGCTCGACGCGCTCCTGCGCGCGGCGGGCGTGCCGCCCGGGACGGTGGTGGAGGTCGTGCACGGGACCACGGTGGCGTCCAACACCATCCTGCAGAAGAAGGGCGCGCGCGTCGGTCTCCTGACCACGCGAGGCTTCCGCGACGTGTTGGAGATCGGGCGCGTGCGCACGCCCGATCTCTTCGACCTCACGTGGGAGAAGCCGGAGCCCCTGGTCGAGCGCCGGCACCGCCTGGAGGTCGACGAGCGGATCGCCGCCGACGGCGCGGTCGTGCGCCCGCTCGACCGCGAGGGTCTGCTCGCCGCCGCGGAGCGCCTGGTGGCCGACGGCGCCGACGTGGTGGCGGTGAGCTTCATCAACAGCTACGTGAATCCCGTCCACGAGCGCCTGGCCGAGTCGCTGCTGACCGCGCGCTTCCCCACCCTCGACGTCACCGCGTCCTACCGCGTGCTGCCCGAGATCAAGGAGTACGAGCGGACCAGCACCACGGTGGTGAACGCCTACCTCCTCCCGGTGATGCGCCGCTACCTGGCCAATCTCGCGGCGGGGCTTCGGGGGATCGGCGTCGAGGCGCCGCTGCTGGTGGTCGCCTCGAACGGCGGCGTGGTGGGCGCGCCCGCCGCGGCCGAGCGCCCGGTATTCGCGGTGGGATCGGGGCCGGCCGCGGGGGTGGCGGGCGCGGCCCGGCTCGGCCCGGTCGCCGACACCCCGAACCTCATCGCCTTCGACATGGGCGGCACCACCGCCAAGGCCTCGCTCGTGGAGGAGGGCCGGGTCTCGCTCACCACCGAGTACGAGTTCCGCGAGGGCATCACCACGTCGAGCCGCTTCATCAAGGCCGGGGGCTACATGCTGAAGGTTCCCGCCATCGACATCGCGGAGGTCGGCGCGGGGGCCGGGTCCATCGCGCACATCGACGACGGCGGGCTCCTGCGGGTGGGTCCGGAGTCGGCCGGCGCGCATCCCGGCCCCGCGTGCTATGCGCTGGGCGGCGGCCGGCCCACCGTCACCGACGCCAACGTGGCCCTGGGCTTCCTGAACCCGGCTTACCTGGCGGGCGGGGAGCTGCGGATCGACGCGGAGCGGGCGCGCGCGGCGATCCGGGCCCACGTCGCGGAGCCGCTCGGCCTCTCGGTGGAGGAAGCCGCGCACGGGATCCGGGAAGTCGCCAACGCCAACATGGCGCGCGCGATCCGCTCGGTCACCATCGAGCGCGGGCGCGACCCGCGCGACTTCACGCTGGTGGCCTTCGGGGGCAGCGGCCCGGTGCACGCGGGCGACGTGGCGCGCGCCCTCGATATCCGCCGCGTGCTCGTGCCGGTCTCCCCGGGCGTGTTCACCGCGGTCGGCATGCTGGCCAGCGACGTCCAGCACCACTTCGTGCGCGCGTCGGGCGGCCCGCTCGACGGCCTCGCGGTGGACCGGGCGAACGCGCGGCTCGACGAGATGATCCGGGAGGCGCTCGCCACCCTCGCCCAGGAGGGTTACCCGCGCGATCAGGTGCGCCTCGACGCCCAGGCCGATCTCCGCTACGTGGGCCAGTCCTCGGAGCTCGTGATCCCGATCCCGGGCGGGCGGCTCGCGCCGGAGCGTCTCCCCGCCCTGCGCGAGGCGTTCGCGCGCGAGTACGCGGCGACCTACGGCTACGCGAGCGACGAGGCGCTCGAGCTGGTCAACGTCCGCGTGGTGGCGACCGGAGTCCGGGCGAGCCGCCTCGACTTCCGGACGGTCCGCGTGGCCGCGGGCGCGCCCGCGCCGCCGGCGACCCGGCTCGTGTCCTTCGCCCGGCGCGCGCCGGCGGTCGAGACGCGGGTGCTGGCCCGCGAGGCGATCACCGCGGCGGGCCGGGCCGGACCGCTGATCGTGGAGAGCTACGACTCGACGGTGGTGGTGCCGCCCGGCGCGGCGGTCCACCGCGACGCGGTGGACAACCTGCTGATCACGCTCGGAGAGGACGCATGATCGATCCCATCACGCTGGCCGTCATGAAGAGCGCGCTCGACTCGATCGTCGACGAGATGGCCTACACCGTCATCCGCACCGCGCGCTCCGAGATCATCAAGGACGTGATGGACTACTCGGCCGCCCTCTGCGACGCGCGCGGCCGCATGATCGCGCAGGCCAAGACCATCGCCCAGCACCTGGGCGCGATCCCCGACGCGATGGCGAGCGTGCTCGCCGAGTTCACCGGCGATCTCCGGCCCGGCGACGTGGTGGCCATGAACGATCCCTACCAGGGCGGGATGCACATCCCCGATGTCTTCCTCTTCATGCCGATCTTCCGGGACGGCGAGGTCGAGGCCTTCGCGGTGGTGATCGGGCACCAGACCGACATGGGAGGCCGGGTGCCCGGCTCCAACGCGAGTGATTCCACCGAGATCTACCAGGAAGGGCTGCGCCTGCCGCCGATCAAGCTCTACGAAGCCGGGACGATGAGCCGCTCGGTCCGGCGCATCATCGAGAAGAACGTGCGCGTGCCCGATCGCGTGCTCGGGGACCTGGGCGCCCAGTACGCGGCCTGCAAGGTGGGCGAGCGCGAGCTGGGACGGCTCTACGCCCGCTACGGGCGCGACGAGGTCCGCCGCTACACCGCGGAGCTGCTCGACTACGCGGAGCGCCTCACCCGCGCCGAGATCGCGCGCTGGCCGCGGGGCACCTATGCCTTCACCGATCACCTGGACAGCGACGG
>DATFUK010000349.1:0-4494 GCA_035260865.1 Candidatus Methylomirabilota bacterium
CGCTGGGCGATCCGGATGTGCTCGAGCAGATGCCACGGCGTGTACGACACGTTCGGCGGCCGCGTGTTGATGTGCTTCATCGGGAAGTCGGCCACCACGTCGTCGAAGGTCATGTACGACGGGCCGTGGACCAGGTTCCGCAGCTCCGCGCGCACCGCGTCCTTCTTCATGCGGGGCTTCATCGCGCGCTCACGCGGACCAGGTGGGCCAGGTCGGGACGGGCGGGAACGTCTTCAGCGCCTCCTTGAACGCGGTCCACAGGAACACGTACGGGCCCATGCCCGGCCCGATCAGGTGCGGGCCGGAGATCCCGAGCTGCCTGGCGGCCACCTTCGACGCTTCCTGCAGATTCCCCAGCGCGCTGAAGGTGCCGTCGGCCTGACGGCGGCTCAGGGTGGGGGTCGGGGCCGCCGGCCCCCCGGCGAATCCGAGCAGGTATTCGGCGCCGTCGCTACCCTCGACGAGAATGCCCTTCACGCTTCCCTGTGCTTTCATCGCGGTCCTCCCGGATCAGACACTACCCGCGCGACGCTGCGGTTGACAAGGTCGCCTCGCGGTCTAGACTCCCCACCAGGAGGCCACCGCCCATGACGACCGGGAACCCCTACGCCTTCCGCGTCCACCCCCACATGCGCCAGGGCCTGGTGTCCGAGCTGCCCCTCCCCACGCGCCTGGTCTCGAACGAGGAGTTCCCACCGCTGCCCCAGACGCCTGCCCAGCGCCGGGTCGAGGACCGCATCCTCGCCGAGGCCGCGCGGCTGGCGCCCCGGCTCGGGCTCAGCCGGCGCGACTTCCTCCGCACGAGCGGTGGGATGGCCACCTCGCTCCTGGCCATGAACGCGGTGTTCGGGCGCTTCTTCGACGTGCTGCCGGTGGAGGCCGCCGAGCCGGCCGCGTTCAAGGCGCGCACGGGGGACCAGTTCTTCATCTTCGACGTGCAGCTCCACTACGTGGGCGCGGGCTACGATCCGCAGAACGAGGAGGCCTCGCGCCGGGGCGTGTCGAAGACCGCGCTCCTCGGGCTCCGGCAGGGATCGAAGCGGCTGAACCCGAAGCTCGCCGCGGACCAGGGCACGCTCGCCGATCTCGCCTGGGCCAACATGGTCAAGGAGGTGTTCCTCGACAGCGAGACCGACATCGGGCTGATCTCGACGCCGCCCGGCCCCTACCCGCAGGAGGCGGTGGTGCCGCCCAAGGAGATGACCCACATCCGGGACGAGATCAACCGCGTCACCCAGTCGCGCCGGATGCTGGCCCACGGGCTCATCACGCCCCAGCTCGGACAGGCCGATCTCGACTTCATGGACCAGCAGGCGGCCACGCTCCAGGTGGACGCCTGGAAGGGCTATACCGGCGCCGCGCCCAAGGGCTTCGACCGCGGCTGGTTCGTGGACGACGAGAAGATCGCGTACCCGATGCTCGAGCGGGCGCGCAAGCTCGGGGTCAAGCGGATCTGCCTGCACAAGGGGCTGCCGCTGGGGCCGGTCGCCGACTACAACCACCCGCGCGACATGATCAAGGCCGCGCGCGACTTCCCGGACCTCGACTTCGTGCTCTACCACGCGGGGCTGCTCACCGTCCCGCGCACCCAGGCCGCCGATGTGCCGTGGACCACCGAGTTCTGCCAGATGCGGAAGAAGGAGCCCGCGCTCACGAACATCTACATGGAGCTCGGCTCCACCTTCGGCCAGCTCGCGACCACGAACCCGACCGCGTGCGCCCATCTGCTGGGCCAGGTCATCGACGCCTTCGGCGCCGATCACGTGCTCTGGGGCACCGACTCCATCTGGTACGGCTCACCGCAGTGGCAGATCGAGGCCTTCCGCCGCTTCGAGATCCCGCCGGCCCTCATCGCGGCCCACGGCTACAAGCCGCTGACCCGCCAGGTCAAAGAGCAGATCTTCGGCCTCAACGCCGCGCGCCTCTTCAACGTGGACGTCGCGGCCAAGCGCAACGAGCTCCCCAAGGACTACCTCACCCGCATCAAGATGTCCTACCTCGACCAGGGCCCGGCGCCCAGCAACCGTTTCTACGGCTGGATCGCCGGCTAGTCCGGGGTCAGGTCTTGAAATACGACATTTCTAGATCTGGGGTCAGGTCTTACATTCCAACAAATGTCGTATTTCAAGACCTGACCCCGATCTAGACGCTGACCCCGATCTAGACGTAGACGCGGGGGATGCGGGTGTTGAGGTTGGTGAGGACCTCGTAGGGGATGGTGCCGGCCCATTCGGCCAGGTGCTCGCAGGTGATGAGCTCGTCGCCGTCGGATCCCAGGAGCGTGACGACGTCGCCGTTGTAGGCGGTCTCCCACTCGATGTTGACCATGATCTGGTCCATGCAGACGCGCCCCACCACCGGGTACTTGCGGCCGCGGATCAGCACGTGGGCCACGTTGGAGAGCGCGCGGAAGTAGCCGTCGCCGTAACCCACCGGCACCGTGACCACCCGCACCGGGTGGTCGGACTGCCACGTGGAGCCGTAGCTCACCGGATGCCCAGGCGTGACGACCTTGAAGTACACCACGCGCGAGCGCAGCGCCAGCGCCGGCTCGACCGGAATGGTCTGACGCACCTCGATCGACGGGTACACGCCGTAGAGCAGGATCCCCGGCCGCACCAGGTCGAGATGGCTCTCCCGAAGCTGGAGCACCGCGCCGGAGTTGGCCATGTGGCGGACCGGCGGCGTCACCCCCTGCTTGTCGTACCACTCGAGCACCTCGAGGAAGCGCGAGAGCTGTAGCCGCGCCGACGAGAGATCGAGCGCGTCCGCGTTGGCGAAGTGCGAGTAGATACCCTCCACCCGCACGCGCCGGCAATCCGCCGCCCGCTCGAGCAGCCCGCGCGCGTTGTAGTAGTGCACGCCGATCCGCTCCATGCCGGTGTCGATCTTGAGGTGCACGGTGGCGGTGACCCCCATGCCGCCCGCGACCTCGTCGATCTGCCTGAGCTTGTCGATGGACGACGCGGTCAGGGTGAGCCCGTGACGCAGAAAGACCGGAATCTGGTCGCCGAAGATGCCGCCCATGACCAGGACGGGCACGGTGACGCCGGCCTCGCGCAGCGCCACCGCCTCTTCGAGAAAGGCCACGCCCAGCGAACGGGCCCCCAGCGCGACCAGGTGCCGGCCCACCGGCACGAGCCCGTGGCCGTAGGCATTGCCCTTGACGATCGGCATCACCGCGGCCGGCGCGACCGCCGCCTGGATCGCGCGGAAGTTCTCGGCGAGACGGGCGAGGCTGACCTCGACGACCGTCGGCCGCAGCGAGCCGGTGTCTTCCACCAGTCCAGGATACGCTACTTGGGCACCATGCCCTTGAAGCGGGGCATGACCTCCTTCGCGAGCAATTCCATCGAGTGCTGCCAGGCCTTGGGGTTCTCGCTGTAGTCGAAGCAGAACACGAGCAGCGTGCCGAACCCGCCGACCTCCTCGTAGAGGGCGTTGAGCTTGTCGGCCACGGTGGCCGGCGAGCCGATGAGCCAGTTGTGCTTGGCGCAGTACTCGGGGGTCACGTCCGAGTCGGGCACCGAGGGATCGTGCTTGAGGTACTCGGTGAAGCCGAACGCGCCGAGCAGGGGCAGGAAGTACTCGGTCATCATGCGGCCCATCATGCCGCCCGCGGAGAGGCGCATCGCCTCCGCGTCGGTGTCGGCCACGAAGACCTCGCGGACCATGCGCCAGTCCGACCGCTTGGCGGTGCGCTTGCCGCGCGCCGCGCCCTCCTCCACCGCGTCCCAGTGGCTGCCCACGTAGCCCGGGTTCAGGTTGAGGCTCATCGGCCAGAATCCGCGCTCGCCCGCGAGCTTGAGGGTGTCCGAGTTCTTGCTCAGCCCGGCGACCCCGATCGGCGGATGGGGCTTCTGGAGCGGGAAGATGTGGGGCTTGAGCGTGCCGAACATGGTTCCGGTCTTGGTCACGTGCCAGTACTTGCCCTTGTAGTCGAACTCGGGCTCGTCGCTCCAGAGGCGCAGGATGATGTCGAGGGACTCGCGCGTCATGTCGCGGTTCTGCCCGGACATGCCGTCCACGTTGAACATCGACCAGTCGCTCGGCAGCCCGCTCGCGGCCACTCCGAAGTTGAGCCGGCCCTGGGCCAGGTGATCGAGCATCGCCACCCGGTTCGCCAGCTCGGCCGGATGGTGATACGGCATCAGGAAGCCGCCGGGGCCGATGCGCATGCGCTTGGTCTGCATGAGGGCCTGGGCCACCAGCAGGTCCGGGGAGGGATGCGGCTCCCAGGGCGCGGTGTGGTGCTCGCCGATCCAGGCCTCGCTGAAGCCCAGCTCGTCCGCCCAGCGGAGCACCTGCAGGTCCCACTGGTGTCCGTCGAAGAGCTTCCGCTCCGGCGGGTGCGACGGCATCGTGAACAGTCCGTGGTCCATGACGTACCTCCTTGGCGGACTACAGGTCCTGCTCGAAGGGATAGAGCGGCCGCCGGCGGTTCCGGTAGGTGAAGAGCCGCAGGTCGGAGCTGGTCACGCCGTCGCCGTCGCA
>DATFUK010000350.1:0-4439 GCA_035260865.1 Candidatus Methylomirabilota bacterium
CCTGATGGAAGGGCGGCACGTGCACCCGTCGACGCTGTACCCGGGCGGCGTGGGAACCGTCCCCACCGTGCAGCTCTTCACCGATTACCTCACGCGGCTCATGAGGTACGTCGAGTTCATGAAGAAGGTCGTTCCCCTGCACGACGACCTCTTCGACTTCTTCTACGAGGCGATGCCCGGCTACGAGAGGGTGGGCTACCGGCAGACCCTGCTCGCCTGCTGGGGCTCGATGCAGAGCCCGGACAGCTGCGACTACAAGTACGAGCACATGACGCAGTGGGGCCGCGACCAGTTCGTCAGCCCCGGCATCGTCGTCGACGGCCAGCTCGTCACCAACGACCTGGTCGAGATCAACCTCGGCATCCGCATCCTGCTGGGCAGCTCGTACTACGACGACTGGCAGAACGGGCACCTGTTCGTGGAGAAGGATCCGCTGGGCAACCCGGTCGATCCGCGCCACCCCTGGAACCAGACCACGCTGCCTCACCCGCAGAAGCGCGATTTCAAGAGCAAGTACACCTGGGTGATGTCTCCCCGCTGGTACGACAAGCGCACCAAGAAGTACCTCGCGCTCGACACGGGCGGCGGGCCGCTGGCGCGCTTCTGGGCCACCGCCCTCGGCAAGATGGTGGACATCGGGTACGTCAAGTCGACCGGCAACAGCGTGAAGATCCTGCTGCCCAAGACCTCGCTCAAGCCGGAGATGGAGCTGGAGTGGAAGATCCCGAAGTGGTCGAACGCCATCGAGCGCGACCGCGCCCGCACGTACTTCCAGGCGTACGCGGCTGGGTGCGCGCTCTACTTCATCGAGCGGGCGCTCGCCGAGCTGCACAAGGGGAACACGCAGACCTGGGCGGACTTCAAGGTGCCCGACCAGGCGATCGGCTGCGGGTTCCACGAGGCGGTTCGCGGGGTCCTTTCGCACCACGTGGTCATCCGCAACGGGAAGATCGCCAACTACCATCCGTATCCGCCGACGCCCTGGAACGCGAGCCCGCGCGACAACTACGGCACCATGGGCCCGTACGAGGACGCGGTGAAGAACACGCCGATCTTCGAGGAGAACGGGCCGGACAAGTTCAAGGGCATCGACATCATGCGCGCGGTGCGCAGCTTCGATCCCTGCCTGCCGTGCGGCGTGCACATGTACCTGGGAAACGGCAAGGAGCTGGAGATCAGGCATTCGCCGACCTTCGGAGCCCAGGTGTCGTGAGCGACCTGAGGCGAATCGAGACGCTGGTCGCGGCGATCGAGTCGCTCGATCCGGCGGCGCAGGGCCGGGTCCGCGAGCTGCTCGCCGCGGTGTTCGAGCTCCACCGCGACGGACTCCTCAAAGCTTGCGAGGCGCTCGCCGGGGCGGGGCTTCTCGACGCGCTCGCGCGCGACCCGGCGGTGTCCGCGGTGCTCTTGCTGCACGATCTGCACCCGCTGGGCCTCGAGGAGCGCGCGCGCACCGCGGTGGAACGCGCGCGCTCGCACCTCGCGGTCGAAGGGTGCACGGTCGAGCTGCTCTCGGTCGAAGGCGGCATCGTCCGCGTCCGCCTCGACCGGTCCCCGGGGCACCACGCCACGGCGGAGGAGGTGCGCGCCGCGCTGCGGGATGCCATCTGGGGCGAGGCTCCCGACGTCGAGGAGGTCCAGATCGAAGGCCAGGTCGCCCCCGGACGGAGCGAGTCGTCGCTGGTGCAGCTGCGGGCAGCGGCAGGGACGCCGTGAGCGCCGGGCTCGCGGCGCTGCGCCGATTCGTCCGGCGGGCCGCGGCCGCCGAGGAGCGGTGCGAGCTGTGCGGCGCGGGCCTGCCTGCGGGACACGACCACCTCGTCGACCCGGCGGCGCGCGCGCTCAAATGCGCCTGCGGAGCCTGCGCCGTCCTCTTCCCGGGCGGCAACGGGCGTTTCTTGCGGGTGCGCCCCCGCGCCGAGCTGCTCCGGGACATGCGTCTGGACGACGAGCGGTGGGACGCCTTGGGCATCCCGGTGGGCCTGGCTTTCTTCTTTCGCAGCAGCGCCGCCGGCCGCGTGGTGGCGTTCTATCCGAGCCCCGCCGGGGCCACCGAGTCGCTGATCGGTCTCGATTCGTGGGTGTCGATCGAAGGGGAAAACCCCGTCCTCGGCGAGCTGCAGCCGGACGTCGAGGCGCTCCTCGTCTACCGCGTCGACGGAGTCCGCGAGCACTACCGCGTGTCGATCGATCACTGCTACCGGCTGGTCGGCCTGGTGCGCGTGCACTGGCGCGGGTTCTCCGGCGGCGCCGGGGGGTGGGAGGAGATCGGCCGCTTCTTCGCGGCACTGCGGGATGGCCATGCCTGACCTGGACTTCAAGGTCGAGGGCGCCCTGGCGGTGCCGTACGCGGCGACGCCGCTGCTCGGGCTGCGGCTGCGCATCACGAGCACTCCCCGGAACGAGCCCGTCCAGGCCGCCGTCTTGAAGTGCCAGGTCCAGATCGACGCGCCGGCGCGACCCTACGACCGGCGCGAGGAGGAGGGGCTGGGCGATCTGTTCGGGCCCCGGTCGAGGTGGGGAACCACCCTGCGCAGCTTGCTCTGGGCCCACGTGAACGTCACCGTGCCCGCCTTCCAGGACGACGTCGTTGTCGACGTGCAGATCCCTTGCACCTACGACCTGAACGTCGCGGCGACGAAGTATTTCCACTCGCTCGAATCGGGGACCGTGCCGATCACGCTCCTGTTCAGCGGGACGGTGTTCTACGCCGGCGAGCACGAGGTCTTGCAGGTCGCGCCGGTCTCCTGGAGCAAGGAGGCGCGGTACGCGCTGCCGGTCGCCGTCTGGAAGGAGGTCGTCGACCACTATTTCCCCAACGCCGGCTTCATCTTGCTGCAGCGCGAGGTGCTCGATCGGCTCTACCGCTTCCGGGTGAAGCGCGGGCTGCCCACCTGGGAGCGCGCGCTCGAGTCGCTTCTCGCGCGCGCGGAGGCGGACGCATGAACCGCGACGCCATCGACCGGCTCGCCCGGGCGGTCCTCTACGAAGGGTATCTGCTCTATCCGTACCGCGGCTCCGCCGTGAAGAACCGGCTGCGGTTCAACTTCGGGACCCTGTATCCCGAGTCGTGGACGGAGGGCCGCGGGGAGCGCAGCTTGCTCCAGACGGAGGTGCTCGTCCGCGGAGCCGAGCCGCGCGTGGAAGGAGCCGCCCGCTTCCTCCACCTGGTGGAGACGCCGTCTCCCTCAGGGCCGTGGCAGCAGGGTCGCGAGCGGGAGGTCGCCCTTCCTTCCCGCCCGGGCATCGAGCGGTTCTCGTTCTCCCCGGAAGAGGACGGGCAGGAGCGGCTGGACGGCTCCATCGAGCTCTCCTCGACGCGGCTCGAGCGCGACCTTCACCGCGTCCGCGTGCGCCTGCGCAACGAAGGCGTGCTGGACCCGGCCGCCTCGCGCGAGGCGGCGCTCCGCCGCGCGCTGGTCTCCGCGCACCTGCTGCTCGGCGTCCGCCACGGCGAGCTCGTCTCGCTGCTGGAGCCTCCCGAAGAGGCGGCCGAGGCGGCGGCAGGGTGCCGGAACATCGGCTGCTGGCCGGTCCTGGTGGGCGCGCCGGGGGTGCGCGACACGATGCTCGCCTCGCCGATCATTCTCTACGACTACCCGGCCGTCGCTCCGGAGAGCCCCGGCGACCTGTTCGACGCGGCGGAGATCGACGAGATCCTCTCGCTGCGGATCCTCACCATGACCGACGAAGAGAAGCGCGAGGCGCGCGCCACCGATCCCCGCGCCCGCGCAGTGCTCGACCGCACGGAGGCGCTTTCGCCCGCGGACCTGATCCGGCTGCACGGGACCTTGCGCGAGCCGCGCGCGGAACAGGGGTTTCGCCCCGGCGCCCACGTGCGCATCCGGCCGCGCCAGGGCGGCGAAGTGTTCGACCTGGTGCTGGAAGGCAAGGCGGCCACCGTGGAGGCGGTCGAGCGGGACGACCAGGGACGCCTGCTCCTCGCGGTCACCGTCGACGACGACCCCGGCCGCGATCTGGGCGTGTTCGGACATCGCTTCTTCTTCCACGCAGACGAAGTGGAGCCCCTGCCATGAAGCGCATCCTGGTGGCGGGCGTCGGCAACGTGTTCCTCGGCGACGACGGCTTCGGCGTGGAGGTCTCGCGCCGGCTAGCCAAGCGCGCGTTGCCCGAAGGAGTCCGCGTGGTCGACTTCGGGATCCGCGGCCTGGATCTCACCTACGCGCTCCTCGACGGATGGGATGCGGCCATCCTGGTCGACGCAGCGCCGCGCGGCGGGGAGCCGGGGACGCTTTACGTGATCGAGCCGAAGCCCGATCCCCAAGCTGTCGCGGCAGTAGAGCCGCACGCGATGGACCCCGCCAAGGTCCTCTCCCTCGTGCGCGAGATGGGCGGCACCCCGCCGGTCATGCGCGTGGTCGCCTGCGAGCCCGCCGCGGCGGGCGAGTTCGAGATGGGCCTCTCGCCCGCGGTGGAGG
>DATFUK010000351.1:0-5032 GCA_035260865.1 Candidatus Methylomirabilota bacterium
CGTCACCGGCCACACCCTCGCGGTGGACGGCGGCTACCTGGCCGGGGGCCTCTGGTCGGGCCCGCCCGGCAGCCCGCCGCCCGGCGGCCCGCCGGGCTAGCCCGCCTCCGACCCGGCCGAGCGCCTCGAGGCCCGATGGACCACGCCCTGAGCGACGTCACCGTGCTCGACCTTGGACAGGTCATCGCGATGCCGTTCTGCACCATGCTGCTCGCCGACCTCGGCGCGCGGGTGATCAAGATCGAGTCGCCCGAGCGCGGGCGCGAGCGCGTGTCCCTCGGCGTGAAGCGGCGCCGCGATGGCGTCGAAGAGCGGGTGCCCGCGGCCCAGTACCGCGATCGCAACAAGCTCGGCGTCACCCTCGAGCTGAAGACGCCGGCCGGCCTCGAGCTCTTCCGCGAGCTGGTGCGGCACGCCGACGTGGTCACCGAGAATTTCAGCGTCGGCACGATGGCGCGGCTCGGCCTCGGCTACGAGGAGCTGCGCCGCATCAATCCCGGGCTGATCTACGCCTCGATCACCGCGTTCGGCCAGACCGGACCCTATGCGCCGCAGCGCGGCTACGACATGCTCGCGCAGGCGATCAGCGGGTACATGAGCATCACCGGCTACCCCGACGGCCCGCCCACCCGGTCCGGCCAGTCCATCTCGGACTACTACGCCGGGATGCTGTGCGCCTTCAGCATCGTCTCCGCGCTGCACTACCGCCAGCGCACCGGGAAGGGGCAGCACATCGACCTGGCCCTGCTCGACAGCCTGCTGGTGGCGCTGGACAACCTCGGGGAGCGCTACACGGTCGGCGGCGAGATCCTCACCCGCGCGGGCAACGTCTCGTTCGCGGGCTCGGCGACCGGCGTCTACGCGACGGCCGACGGCCACGTGGCCATCGCCGCCGCCGCGAGCAACGCGATCTGGGCCCGCTTCTGCGCGGTCATCGGACGGGACGAGCTGACGCGCGCGCCGGCGTTCGCCACCGCGGCCGCGCGGCGCGACCGGCGCGACGAGATCGCGGGCATCATCCAGCAGTGGACCGGGGCGCGCACGAAGGCCGAAGTCGTCCAGGCCCTGACGCCCGCCGGGGTGCCGGCCGCGCCGGTCAACAACGTGGCGGAGATGGTCGCCGATCCCCAGGTGCGGGCGCGCGAGATGTTCGTCGAGCGCGACCATCCGGTCTATGGTCCCCTGACGACGACCGGGACGCCGCTGAAGCTCTCGGAGACTCCGGGCCGGATCCGCCGGCTGGCGCCCATGCCGGGCGAGCACAACGCGGAGGTCTTCGGCGATCTCCTGGGTCACTCGCCCACCGACCTCGAGCGCTGGCGCGCCGAGGGCGTGATCTGACCGGGCGCGGGGGCGCAGCTTGACGGCGCCCTCGCCGCCGCGTCAGTATCCGTTCCCGTGACGAGCCCGTTCGTTCCCGGCCCCGCGGTGCGGATCGCCGGCGCCCCCGGCGGCCCGCTGACCGGTACGACCTTCGCGGCCAAGGATCTCTTCGACGTCGCGGGCCACCCGACCGGCGGGGGCAACCCGGACTGGGCGCGGCAGTACCCGATCCCGACGCGCCACGCCTGGGCGGTGCAGCGCCTCCTCGACGCCGGCGCGACCCTGATCGGCAAGACGATCACCGACGAGGTCTCGCTGGGCATCCTCGGAGAGAACGCCTTCGACGGCACCCCGCTCAATCCGCGCGCCCCCGACCGCGTGCCCGGCGGCTCCTCGTCGGGCTCGGCCTCGGCGGTGGCCCAGGGCCTCTGCGACACCGCGCTCGGCACCGACACCGGCGGATCGGTGCGGGTGCCCGCGAGCTTCTGCGGCCTGCACGGCATCCGGCCCACCCACGGCCGGCTCGATCTCACCGGCATGCTGCCGCAGGCGCCCACCTCCGACACCACCGGCTGGTTCGCCCGCGACGCGCAGACCTTCGCTCGGGTCAGCGCGGTGCTGCTCGGCGAGCCGATCGCGGCCGCGCTGCCGTCGCGGCTGCTCGTCGCCCAGGACGCGTTCGGCCTGGCCGACGAGGCGACGGCCGCCGCGCTCCAGCCGATGGTGCGCCGGCTCGCCGGGCTGGTGCGCGAGGCACGCGAGGAGCTGATGGCGCCGCCCGGCCTCACCGCGTGGGCCCGGGCCCAGCGCACGCTCCAGCCGTGGGAAGCGTGGCACACCTTCAAGGAGTGGATCGACCGCGACAACCCCCGGATGGCGTTCAGCGTGGCGCGCAATCTCGCGAGCGCGACCGCGATCCCGGAGAGCGAGCGCCAGTGGGCCGCGCTGGTGCGCGCCGAGGCCCGCGCCCGGCTCACCGCGCTGCTGCCACCGGGGACGATCCTCTGCCTGCCGACCACGCCATTCCCGGCGCCGCCGAAGGGCCTGCCGCTCGCGACGCTCGAGCCACTGCGCGCCCGCATCACGTGCCTGGTCGCGCACGGCGGGCTCACCGGCCTGCCGCAGGTCAGCCTGCCGGGCGCGCAGGTGGACGGGCTGCCGGTGGGCCTGTCCATCGTGGGCGCCCACGGCAGCGACGCGGTGCTGGTCGCGGTGGCCAAGGCGATGGAGGAGGCCGCGTGATGACCGATCTCACGCCCAATCGCCCCGAGGTGGTGGCCGAGGTACGTGCGCTGTTCGAGCGCTACGAGCAGGCGCTGACCGACAAGACCGTGGAGGTGCTCGACGCCACCTTCTGGAACAGCCCGCACACCATCCGCTACGCGCTCCACGAGAACGGCTACGGCTTCGACGCCATCCACGCGCACCGGGTGGCGCGCCCGCCGGGCCCCGGCATCAAGGAGCAGCGCCTGCGGCTCGAGATCCTCACGCTCGGGCGCGATCTCGCCACCGTCAACCTCGAGTTCAAGGTGCGCGGCCGCGACCTGATCGGCCGCCAGAGCCAGACGTGGGTGCGCTTTCCCGATCTCGGCTGGAAGGTCATCGCGGCCCACGTCTCCACGATGAACGCGGCGCCCATCTGGTGAGCGCGACCGCGGAGCGCCTGCTGGCGTATGTCCGCCTGCTCGCTCCGCTGGTCGAGGCGGAGCGGCCGGGCCTGGACGCGGCGCGCGAGCTGTCGCCCGCCCTCCTCGAGGCGCTCCACACCGCCCGGCTCTTCCGCCTGTGGCTCCCCCGGCGGCTGGGCGGCGCCGAGCTCGATCCCGTCTCCGGGCTCCGCGTGATCGCGGCGGTCTCCGCGCTCGATGGCTCGGTGGGCTGGACCGTGATGGTCGCGGCCGCGTGGGGGTTCTTCGCGGGCCGGCTCCCCGCGCGGGCCGCCGCGCGGATCTTCGGCGACCGGCGGGCCGCGGTGGCCGGCCACCTGGCGCCCTTCGGGCGGGCCGAGGCGATCAAGGGCGGCTACCGCGCGACGGGCCGCTGGCCCTTCGGCAGCGGCAGCAAGCACGCGACATGGTTCCTCGCCCAGTGCGCGCTCCGGAAGACCCGGCGATCTCGCCGCGCGCGGGCCGGGCACCCCGCGACGCGGCTGCTCTTCGTGCCCGCCGCGCAGTGCCGGATCCACGACACGTGGCACGTGAGCGGGCTGCGCGGCACGGGCAGCCACGACTACTCGGTGCGGAACGTGACCGTGCCCGCCGCGTACAGCGTGGACGTGCCCGCCGACCGGGCGACGCGTCGCGAGCGCCTCTACGCGTTCCCGCTGATCCCGTTCGTGGAGGCCGCGGTGGGCGCGGTCCCGATCGGGATCGCCCGGGCCGCGCTCGACGCCTTCACCGAGCTGGCCGGGACCCGGCACGCGTACCGGTCGCGGCGGCCGCTCCGCGCGGACCCGACGACGCAGCGGGAGCTGGGCCGAGCCGAACTCCACGTCCGCTCCGCGGAAGCGCTGCTCTTCACCGCGGTGGACGACGCGTGGCGCTCCGTGAAGGCGGGCCGGCGGCCGAGCCCCGAGCAGCGGGCCCAGCTCCGCGTGGGCTGCGTGAACGCCGGGGTGAGCGCGGCCCTCGCGGTGGACATCGTCTATCGGCTGGGCGGCGCGGCCTCGATCTTCGAGGGAAACCGGATCGAGCGCTGCTTCCGCGACGTGCACACCGCCGCCCAGCACGGTGCGCTGGCCCCCCGGACGCTCGAGCTGATCGGGCAGGCGCGCCTGGACGGCGCACGTTGACACCCGCGGCCGCCCGCCCTATGGTGCGGGCTCAGGAGGCCACGCCCAATGCTCGAACGCCAGGTCGGTGAGGTCATCATCAACCGCATCATCGAATCGGAGCGCCCGGACTTCGACGCCGCCGGGTTCTTCCCGACGATCACGCCCGAGCAGTGGGCGCCCTACCGGCAGCGGCTCGCGGGCTGGGCCATGGACCCCGGCGTCAACGGCCTCGTCTTCCCGATGCAGTCGTTCCTGCTCCGCACGCGCCACCACACCATCGTGGTGGACACCTGCGTGGGCGACCACAAGGAGCGGGCGCGGGCCAACTGGAACATGACGTCGAGCGGGGAGTACCTCAAGCGGTTCGCGGAGACCGGGGTCCGGCCCGAGCAGGTCGACTTCGTGATGACCACCCACTTCCACACCGACCACGTCGGCTGGAATACCCGCTGGGAGAACGGGCGCTGGGTGCCCACCTTCCCCAACGCGAAGTACGTCATGTCCGAGAAGGAGTGGGCGTACTGGTCGGCGATGCACAAGGAGACCCCGCAGAATCAGATCGCGGACAGCGTGATCCCCATCGTGGAGGCGGGCCGCGCCCAGATGGTGCGCAACGACTTCGCGCTCGACGACGAGGTGCGCTTCGAGTCCACCGCCGGGCACACCCCCGACCACATGAGCGTGCACGTCCAGTCCAACGGCCAGCACGCGGTGATCACCGGCGACCTCATCCACTCCCCGGTGCAGCTCCAGGAGACCGCGTGGGTGCCGCGGCCCGACTTCGACCCCGCGCAGGCCGCCGCCACCCGGCGCGCGTTCCTCGAGCGCTATTGCGAGCAGGATGTGCTCGTGTGCGCCTCGCACTTCCCGTCCCCCTCCTTCGGCCGCGTGGTGCGTGAGGGCAACGGGTTCTGGTTCGAGTACCTGAAGGCCTGA
>DATFUK010000352.1:0-11876 GCA_035260865.1 Candidatus Methylomirabilota bacterium
TGCGCCTCATCGATCACGAACCCGAAGCGCTCCTCGATGCCAATCGACAGCTCGATGAAGTCGAGTGAATCAAGTCCGAGCGATCCCTCCATGTCCTTCGGTAGCACGGTGGCCAGGGAAAGGTCTGGGAGACGGCTCGGCTCGAACTTGAGCCGCTCCACCATGATGCCCTTGAGCTCCTCGAGCACCTTGTCGGTTTCCACCCTATCTCACCTGGACGACAGTGATCCTACTGGCCCGAACGGCTCCCAGATGTCAAAGAAGTTGAACCACTGCGTCGGGTACTCCCGCACGATGGC
Source organism: Candidatus Methylomirabilota bacterium (assembly GCA_035260865.1). GTDB lineage: Bacteria > Methylomirabilota > Methylomirabilia > Rokubacteriales > CSP1-6 > CAMLFJ01. The sequence continues at coordinate 300 of DATFUK010000352.1, forward strand.
CTCGAGGGCCGCGACCCACGTGTGCGCGGCGGCTTCCTCCTCGCCCCGCGCGGCGGTGAACGGCTCGGCTATTTTCACCACGTACCGATACTGCGCGTCCAGGAGGCAGAAGGCCGGCAAGAGTGGGACCCCAACCGCGCTGGACAGCCGGAACGGCCCGAGGGGGAACCGGGCCGGTCGCCCGAAGAAGGAGATCTCGACGTCTCCCTTGGTACCGAGCGCCCGGTCCCCTTGCACACCGACCACCTCACCACGTCGAAGGGCGGCGAGCAGCTCCAGCGACACGGTCGGACGCGAGCGCGAGACGAAGCGCACTCCCTCGCCATCCCGCCGCACCCACCGTTCCAGCTCTCGCGCCTCGTCGGGAGCGACGACGACGTGCGTCGGCCGGGCACTCCGTCCGGCGAGAAGCCGTCCGGCCAGCTCCCAGTTGCCCACGTGGGCGGTCAGCGAGATGAGTCCTCCCGACAGGCTGGCCAGCCGCTCGAGGCCCTCCACGTGGCCGACGTGGGAGAGACGATGCGCCGCGAGCTGCCGGTTCGTCGAGACCAGGTCACTGAAGCACATCGCGAAATCAGTAAACACACGAACGGTGAGAGTATCCAGCCGGGCTCCGGTGGCCCCGGTGAAGCGCGTCATCGCCTGCTGGATCGCGGCCCGTTCGGTTGGCATGAACGACGGGGCGAGACGCCCGATACGCCGTGCGAGGGCAAGCCGCAATCGGCGTGGCACCCAGCTCAACGCGGCCGCGAACCGATAGAAATTCGGGCGATTGTAGGCGTGTGCGTACCAGCGCGGCCCTGCCTCATCGAGGCTCGACGTCATTCGCGCAGCCACGCGCAAGCCTAGCATGATCCGCGAGGGCTCAATCGAGCTTTCGTACGCCGGATACACCCGCTCTACAGCAACGGAGAGCAGTACATTCGAAACGCCCTCAAGTACGGCACGTCCACTCCGCAGAGCGGTGCGGGCCGGTACCGGCGCTCCCGGCGGTCGAAGCGGATCACTCCGGGTACGGTGGGGTCGTTCGGATCGTAGACGCTGAAGTCCACCGCGTCCGCTCCGCTCGCACGGAAGTCGAAGGCGAGAACCGAGTGGTTGACGCGGATGCGAGGGAAGTCCGTGATCAACAGCTGCACCGGTCGCCCGGCCTGGAGCTCGGTGACCATCTCGGCCGCGACACGCTCCTGCTGGGCGCGCGGGCGCGGGAAGATGATGCGCCAGTTCGTCCAGTGCAAGAGGGTCCAGAGCCGCCTCGGGAGCCCCGCCTTCACCGCGGCCTCCGCCTCCCGCGTGAGCTCATGCAGCGACCCAAACCCCGGGAAGACGACCCGCTCGGCCACCGGTAACGGCGCACGCCAGGGAGCGCGGCGCGTGATGCGCTGAACCAGCGCGGTGTACTCCGCCGCCGCGAGGCGCGGGGCGCCGGGCTCGAAGTGTGCGAAGCGCCGGAACTGGACGACCGCCCGGGCCAGCACGAAACACCGGCTCGCGTAGAGATCCGGCTTCCCCCGGTGGTGGATCCGGCTGTCGTTCCGAAACGCGAACGTGTCCACCCCGAACCTGAGCGCGGGCCCCGGATGCGGACGGCGGAGCCCGACGGCGAGCGGCGTCCGGCGAATGAGCATGGCGGGTCAGAGTCTACCGCGGCCACTGATCTCGATGCTTCACTATGCCACTCCACCGTCCACGGCCAGGACCTGCCCCGTGATGTAGCTGGCTTCGTCGGATGCGAGGAACGCCACCGCGTTGGCCACCTCTTCCGGCGTCCCCGCCCGACCGAAAGCGGTCAGCTTGATGATGGTTTCCGTGATCTCCGGCGGCAGACCGCGCGTCAGGTCGGTGGGGATGTAACCCGGCGCGACGGCGTTGACCGCGATATTCCTTCCGCCGTATTCCTTCGCCATCGCCCTCGTGAAGCCGATGATCCCGGCTTTGGCGGCCGCGTAGTTCGTCTGGCCGGCTCCCCCGATTATTCCCACGAGCGAGGTGATGTTGACGATGCGGCCGTATCGCTGCTTCAGCATCTGGCGAAGAACGGCGCGACTGCAGTTGAATACGCTCTTGAGATTCAGCTGGATGATGACGTCGAAGTCCTCTTCCTTCATCGTCGCGAGCAAGCCGTCGCGGGTCGTTCCCGCGTTGTTGACCAGGATGTCCAGCCGACCGTAGGCGGCGATGGTGGTGTTGACGACGGCCTGCGCGCTGGCGAAGTCGCTGACGTCGCCTTGCACGGCCGTGGCCTCGCCGCCGCCCGCCCTGATACGCGCGACGACATCATCAGCCGCGGCGGCGCTCTTGTTGTAGTTGACGGCAATCCGGCCCCCCCGCGCTCCCAGCTTGATCGCGCACGCGTGGCCGATGCCGCGTGAGGCGCCGGTCACGAGCGCCACCTTCCCCATTAGCGTCGTCACGACGCCACGCGGTCTGGGTCGCCGCCTCGAACGCCAAGGCCGAGACCACCCAGACGCCCGTACCAGGTCTTCCTTTCACTCATCAGATTCTCCTCACGTTCACGCGGGAACGTCAGCCCATCCATACGCGGACCCTATGAATGGCGCCGTCGTCCACCAGTGGTAGGCCCTCGGCGCCGAGGACGACGCGGGCGTCATCCACTTCCACGCGCGTGACCCCGCGGGTGACGCCCCGCGGGTTCTCCACCGTGATCTCGTAGCGCGACCCGTGATACCGGAAGTGAATGGAGAAGCCGACCCAGGCCCGTGGGATGCAGGGATCGATGAAGAGCACGGCTCCCCGCAGCCGGAAGCCGAGCAGCCACTCGATGCCCGCCCGGTACATCCAGCCCGCCGAGCCCGTATACCACGTCCAGCCACCGCGGCCGATGTGGGGGGCCTCGGCGTAGACGTCGGCCGCGACGACATAGGGTTCGACCCGATATCGATAGAGGCCGGCACGGGTGCTGGTGTGGTTGACGGGATTGAGGATGGAGAAGAGCTCCCCCACCCGGTCGCCCTCGCCGAGCGCGGCGAACGCCATGATGGCCCAGATGGCGCCATGCGTGTACTGGCCCCCGTTTTCCCGGATGCCGGGCGGATAGGCCCGGATATAGCCGGGATCTCGACGCGGACGGGTGAAGGGCGGGGTGAAGAGGAGCACCAGCGCCTGCTCGCGCCGGACGAGGTACTCCTCCACCGCGGCCATGGCCTGGGCGGCGCGAGCGGGGTCGGCCGCTCCCGAGAGGACGGCCCAGGACTGCGCGATGGAGTCGATACGGCACTCCGGGTTTTCCGCCGAGCCGAGGGGGGTACCGTCGTCGAAGTAGGCCCGCCGGTACCAGTCGCCATCCCAGGCATGGGCGTCGAGCGCCTTTCGCAGGGCGGCGGCGTGGGCGCTCCAGCGCTCGGCCCGTGCGCGCTCGCCGCGCGCCGCCGCGATCGGCGCCCACTGCTCGAGGGTGGCGAAGAGAAACCAGCCGAGCCAGACGCTCTCACCGCGCCCCTTGGGCCCGACGCGGTTCATGCCGTCGTTCCAGTCGCCCGAGCCCATGAGGGGCAGACCATGCGCGCCCACGGCCAGGCTACGATCGATGGCCCGGGCGCCGTGCTCGAACACCGAGGCGTGCTCGGCGGAGACACCGGGCTCGAAGTAGGCCTCGGCCTGCTCATCGCTCAGATCCGGGCCAGCGAGGAACGGAGCCTCCTCGTCGAGCACGCTCCGGTCGCCGGTGACGTCGACGTACTGCGCGACCGCGTAGGGCAGCCAGAGGAGGTCGTCCGAGATGCGGGTGCGGACGCCGCGTCCCGAGGGCGGATGCCACCAGTGCTGGACATCGCCCTCCGGGAACTGTCGCGCGGCGGCGCGGACGAGATGCGCGCGCGTGATGTCGCGGGCGGCCACGGTCAGGGCCATCGCGTCCTGGAGCTGGTCCCGGAAGCCATAGGCCCCACCTGCCTGGTAGAAACCGGTCCGGGCCCAGAACCGGCACGCGAGCGCCTGGTAGAGAAGCCAGCGATTGAGCATGACGTCCAGGGAGCGGTCGGGGGTCTTCACCTGGACCGCCCCGACGAGATCGTCCCAGCGGGTGGTCACCGCCTCGAACACGGCGTCGAGGTCGGCCTCCCGATAGCGCGCGATGAGGGCTTGGGCCGCGGTCTCGGACTCGCCCTGGCCGAGGAAGACGACGACCTCTGCCTCCTCTCCCGCGGCCAGGCTGAGCGTCTCCTGGAGCGCCCCGCAGGGATCGAGCCCGGCGCCCACCCGCCCTGAAAGGGGCCGACCACGCTCGAGCGCCTCCGGATGGTCGAGGGTGCCGTTCCGTCCCAGGATCTCGGTGCGGTCGCCGGTCCAGCCCGTCTGCTTCCCCCGCAGGTCGAGAAACGCGACCCGCCCGGGGAAGTCGTGGGTCCAGGCGTTCCGGGCGAGCAATGCCCCGGTGCGCTCGCAGAGCCCGGTGACAACGAACGGCGCGTTGCTGGAGCGCAAGAACCCGAGCACCCACTCGACATACGCGGTGACGGTGAGGTGCCGCGCCCTGGTCGACCGGTTCGCGACCCGGAGGCGGCTGATCTTCACGGGATCCTCGAGGGGCACATACTGGAGAAGCTCGAGCTCGATGCCATGGGAGCGATGCGTGAAGCGGCTGTATCCCTGCCCGTGACGACAATGATAGGGCCAGGCCTCCTCGCGGATGGGCAGGGCGGTCGGCCCCCAGAGGTCTCCGGTGTCGTCGTCGCGCAGATAGATGGTCTCGCTCGGGGGATCGGTGACCGGGTCGTTCGACCAGGGCGTGAGCTGGTTCTCCCGGCTATTCTCCGCCCAGGTGTAGCCGGCGCCCGATTCCGAGACCTGGAAGCCCAGGCGCTCGTTGGCGATCACGTTGATCCACGGGGCGGGCGTCCACTGGCCCTCGCCGAGCGCGATCATGTATTCGCGGCCGTCCTCGACGAAGCCGCCCAGCCCATTGTCGAACTCCCACGCGGGGCGCGGCGGCAGCGGCTCGGGCGCGGCCCGCCCCGCGGGCGAGGGGCGCCGCTCGCGCCGGCGCGCGGGCGCGGGCCGCTCGGCGCGCGCCACCTGCTCGGCGAGGCTGCCCTGGCGGCTCAGGAGGATGACGCGCGCCGCCGCGCTCAGGCAATCGCGCTCGCCGGGAGACAGGAGGTCGCCGCGCAGCACGAAGACCGAGCCCCCCTGGGTGGCGCCGAGGGCGGGCCGGCCCGATCGGACCAGCCCCTCGAGCGCGGTCTGGAGATCTTGAAGATACGAAGTCGGCTTCTCGTTGAGGATGACGAGATCCACCGCGAGCCCCTTCAGCCGCCAGTACTCGTGCGCGCGCAGGAGCTGGCGGACGATGCCGCGGTCCTCCACCTCGTCGATGCGAACGAGCACGATCGGCAGATCGCCGGAGATCCGGTGCGCCCAGAGCGCGGAGGGCCCGAGCGCGTTGCGCATGAGGACGGCGGCGGGCGCGCGCATGCCGGGGTCGGCATAGAGGATGCGGTTGGCCAGCTGCTGGAAGAGGTGCGCCTCCTCCGCGCCGATGCCCAGGTGATGGAGCTGCACCCGCGCCTGGGTCCAGGCCAGGGTCGCGATCCGCTCGAAGGTGGCCGGATCGCGGTACTTGTCGGCCATGAGCAGGGCGGCCGGCCGCGAGGTCGTGAGCAGGGTGGAGAACACGATGCGCGCGCTGGCTCCCGGCGCCAGGCTGAGCCGGCGCCGCAGGCTGAAGATCGGGTCCAGCACGGCCCCCGAGGTATTGGACAGCGGCCGGCCCTCGATCATCGACATCGGGGTGCGGATCCCGCGGCCCCGCCCCAGGAAACGGGAGCGGTCCGTCTCGTGCTGCGAGCCTCCCACGCTCGTTCCCTCCACCGCCATCACGTGGGCGGCCCAGACGTGTTCCTCCTCGAGGCTGCGGGGCGAGCGCGTGGCGAGGAGGGTGTCGAGCTCCGGCAGCGCTTCCGTCTGCACGAAGAGGTTGGAGAAGGCCGGATGCGCGGCATCCGCCCGCAGGGGCGCGAGCACGAGCTCGGCATAGGAGGTGACGTCGATCTCGCGCGCCTCGCTGCCCAGATTGATGAGCGAGATCCGACGGATCTCGGCGTCGTCCTCGGGCGAGACGAGCACTTCGAGGGTGCTCATGATGGTGCCGTCGTGCCGGCGGATCTCGGCCCGGTCCTCGAGGAAGGTCGCCTGGTAGGTCTCCGCCTCCACCCCCGAGGGTTGATGACCCGCCGACCATACCTCCCCGCTCCGCGCGTCGCGCAAGAAGATGAAGGAGCCCCAGGCATCCCGGGTGACGTCCTCTCTCCAGCGCGTGACGGCGAGGGGTCCGCACAGGCTATAGCCCGCGCCGGCCGCCGTCATCATCACCACGTAACGCCCGTTGGACAGCAGATGCGTCCGCGGCAGCGGATCGGCGGGCGACGTGAAGCGGCGGGCGACCGGGACCGCCGGCTCGCGAAGATGCCCGGGCGCCCGCACCTCCTCCCCCCGCGGCCGGGACACCGGCACGTCGCGCGGCGCGCGCTCTTGCAAGAGGAGCTCGGTGGCCTCGACGATGGGCTCGCCGTGGAAGCGCTCGCGCGTGAGCCCCCCCAGGAGCACGTTGGCCAGCGCCGTCACCGTCATGCCCTGGTGATGCGCCATGTAGGCGCGGACCACCACGACGCGCGCGCCCTCGGGCAGGCGGGCGCGCGTGAAGTCCAGCGCCTCGTAGTAGCCATGCGCGCCCCGCCCGCCCAGCCGCGCGAGCTCGACGAAGTTCCGCGCCGCCGCGGGCGCGTCCACCATGGCGGCGAGGGCGGTCGCGTACGGGGCGACCACGAGGTCCTCCCCCAATCCACGCTCGAGGCCGAGCCCGGGCACCCCGAACGCGGAGTACTGATAGGTCAGGTTCAGGTCGCGCACGCTGTAGGCGGACTCGGAGATGCCCCAGGGCACGCCGTTGGAGGCGCCGTAGGCGATCTGGCGCTTGACGACCAGCCGGCAGGTCTGGTCGAGAAGACTGCCCTCGGGGGCCCGCATCACCAGCGCGGGCATGAGGTACTCGAACATCGACCCCGACCACGCGACGAGCGCGGTGCCAAGGTCCACCGGGGTCATCGGCCGTCCGAGCCGGAACCAGTGCTCCGGCGGCACCTCGCCGCGCGCCACCGCGAGGAAGCTCGTCAGCCGCGCCTCCGATGCGAGGAGATCGTAGCGCCCTTCGTCGATGACGCCGTCGGCCACGCGATAGCCGATGGTGAAGAGCTGCCGGGTCTCGTCGAAGAGGAAGGTGAAGTCCATCGCCTCGCCGAAGGCCAGCGCCGCGCCCGCCGCCTCCTCCAGACGCCGGGCGGCGGCCGCGCCGTCGAGGGCCGACCGCTCGAGGGCCTCCAGAGTCTTCACCAGGCGTCCGCGATCCAGGCGTGGACCGTCGGCCGGGCCCTCGACGAGGGTGGCGAGCTCGCGCGACGCCGCGCCGGCCAGCGCCGGTACCTCTCCGAGAGAGGGCATGCCCCCGAGCAGCCGGCCAGCCGCCGGCAGGCCAGCCGCCAGCTCGGCGGGCAGCGCGGCCATCACCTCGTCGAGCGTTTCCGCCCAGGGGGCGAGCTCGTCCAGATCGCGCCGGTGGCTCGCAATCGTCGACTGCAGAGTCTCCACCCAGGCGGCGGCGTCGCCGCGCCACGCCTCATCGAGGGCGGCGACGAGTTCGGTCAACGGATTGGCGGCGGCAGCCAGCCGCCGCAGGCGGCCGGCCCACTCCGGGGCGGTCGTGGGCTCGGCGACGAGCGCGGCGCGGAGCCCGTCCACCGCCGCCTGGAGCTGCGCGACGACGGGCGCCGCATCCTTGTCCGCGCGCGGAAGCGACTCGCCGAGGGGGACGAGTGCGTCGTCGATCCCTCGCCCCACCCGGGGGTCCACGAGCGGGCGCCGCGTCCGTTCCCGGAGCGCGGTGGCGACCACGCCCAGATGGCCAGCCAGGTTGCCGCTGTCCACAGTGGAGACGTAGCGTGGCTCGAGCGGGCGCAGGCTCTGCGTGTCGTACCAGTTGTAGAAATGTCCGCGGAACCGCTCGAGCTGCTCCATGGTGGCCAGGGTGTGGCCAAGCCGCTCGGTCAGATCGAGCGTGCCGATCCAGCCGAGATCGCGCGCGGACGTCGCCGAGAGCAGGTACAGACCCACGTTGGTCGGGGAAGTCCGGTGGGCGACCACCGGACGGGGATCCTCCTGGAAGTTGTCGGGCGGCAGCGCGTGGTCCTCGGGGCCGACGAAGACCTCGAAGAAGCGCCAGCTCCGCCGCGCGACCGACCTCAGCACGTCGAGCTCCTCGTGCAGCAGCTCCTCGGCGGGGCGGGCGGACGGGGGAAGGCTGAGCCAGCGGGCCAGTCCGGGCGAGAGAAGCCAGAGGGCCACCAAGGGGAAGGCCATGGACCAGGCCTGCCCGGTACCCCATGCCGCCACCACCCCGGCGAGCACCGCCAGCGCTACTGCGCCCCACATGCGCCCATAGACCTGGGCGAGGTCGAGGCTCGAGCTGGACTTCACCTGCGCGGCCGATACCCATTCGAGCAGCCGGCGGCGCGTGACGAGACGCCAGAGGGTCCGCAGCACCGCGTCGCCCATCAGCCAGGCCTGATGGGCGAGGAGGGTGAGGGCGAGCCCGATGTGCGCGCCGGCCAGCGCGAGGCTTCCCGCGATGGAACGGATGTAGACGCGCTTGGAGATGCCCGGGCGCTTCGGCAGAACGTCGGTGGTGACGGGCACCAGCGCGGGGAGCGCCAGGGAGACGAGGACGAGCTTGGTCCAGACCCCGGACGCGCCGCCCGGCAGCATCCACGCGAGCAACAGGGTCATGAAGGCGCATGGCGCGGACAGGGTCCGGCGCAGGTTGTCGAGCATCTTCCAGCGCCCGATGGGGCCGATGTGGGCCCGCGTCGCCCCGGTCCCCGCCGCGCCGCGGAGCAGCCAGGGCAGGAGCTGCCAGTCGCCGCGCGCCCAGCGGTGCTGACGGGAGGCCGCGACCTCGTAGCGCGCCGGGAACTCCTCGAACAGCTCGATGTCCGTCACCAGGCCCACCCGCGCGAACAAGCCCTCGAAGAGATCGTGGCTCAGCAGCACGCCCTCCGGCACCCGACCGGCGAGCGCGGTCTCGAAGGCGTCCACGTCGTAGATGCCCTTGCCAGTGTACGAGCCCTCGCCGAAGAGGTCCTGGTACACGTCCGAGATGGCGGAAGCGTACGGGTCGATGCCGGGGGGCCCCGCGGAGATGCGCTGGAAGAGTGAGCTCTCGCGCTCGGCGGGCATGGTCGGCGCGATGCGCGGCTGGAGGATCCCGTATCCCGCGACGACGCGCCGCTCGTTGGGATCGAGCCGTGGCCGGTTGAGGGGATGCGCGAGCGTCCCGACGAGGCGAGCCGCCGCCCCCCGGGGGAGCTGGGTATCGGCATCCAGGGTGATCACGAACCGCACGCCCGTCGGCGGCCGCAGGGGGGTGGGGCCGGTAGCGACATACGTTGTGTCCGTCGCGCCGCGGAGCAGCCGGTTCAGCTCATGGAGCTTTCCGCGCTTTCGCTCCCAGCCGATCCACCGGCCCTCGCTCTCGCTCCACACGCGCCGGCGGTGAAGGAAGTAGAAGCGTGGCTCGCCATCCTCGGCGGGGCCGTGCTGGCGATTGAGCTCGTCGATACCGGCCTGCGCGGCGGCGAGCAGGCGCTCGTCGCCGGCCACCGTGGCTGCGTCGGCGTCGGTCCAGTCGGAGAGGATCGCGAAGGCGAGATGCCCTTCCGCGTTGGCCAGGTAATGGATGCCGAGGTGGCGCACTTGCTCGCCGATCTGCGCCTCGGTGGTGAGGAGGGTCGGCACCGCCACCATGGTCTTGAAGCGGGACGGGACACCTCCGACGAGGGCCAGGCGTGGCAAGGCGCGCGGGGGAAATACCTCCATCACCGCGCGGTTCACCAGCGCGATGGCCACGTCAGAGGCGGGAAAGAGCGCGAAGGCGGCCAGCGCCACCACCAGGCCGGTGGGGATCCCCTGCTCCCCGCTGTAGAGGAGGGGCAGGCAGAGGAAGGAGGCCGTCACGATGGCGATGCTTCCGAGATAGCTCCACGTCGCGGAGGCGACGTACGCGCGGACGAGATGCCGGCGGAGCCGGACGCGATAGCCGAGGGCCTCCTCGAGCCGCGACCGTCCCCGTGAGATCAAGTAGTAGCCGGGATCCTCCAGGTCCGGCGCATGCGCGCGGGCCAGGCCCAGCGCGGCGCGCGCGACCTCCATCTCGCTCCGCCCCGAGCCACGCGCCAGGTCCTCGACCGCCTTGCGGTAGCGGTCGCGGGTGGCGAAGTCCATGGTGCCGAAGTCGCTCTCGGCGCGCAGGATCCGGTCCACCAGGCTCACGCTCTCGAAGAAGGCCCGCCAGTCGAAGGTCTTCATCACGCGGAGGCTGGTGACGACGTTCCGCACCGTCACATTGGCGGCCCCCTGGCGCTGGTACTCGGCGCGCACCAGCTCCTCGGCCGGCGTGCCGGCGGCGACGAGCCGTTTCTCGAGCCAGGCCAGCGCCGGAGTGGTGTTGGGGTCCTGGTCTCGCAAGCGCTGGACGAGCTGCACCGCATAGGCGGACGTGAGTACCCCGTTGCCCAGGCGCTCGAAGGCCTGGGGATCCGCCGGCCGTCCGCCCTGGCCGAGGAGGATGTCGGCGAGCCGATCCGCCTCGAGGCGGGCGGCGCGCCCCTCGACGATCTCCTCGGTCAGCCGTCGGAGGTTCTCGACCAGGATGAGACGTAGGGCGATGGGCACCGCCCAGACCTCGGAGATCAGGAGCGGCTCGACCCGCTGAAAGGCTCCGACGAAGCGACGGAGGGAGGCGGGCTCGAACCGGCTGTCGGTGTGCTCGACGTAGGTCCAGGTCAGCCCCACCGCGCGCGGCACCTCCCGCAGCGGGCCTTCGATGAGCGTGGGAAGCTCGCGGTAGAACCCGGGGGGAAGATCGGTGCGGACTTCGTTGAGGACGTCCTCGACGATGTAGAAGTTGTCCACCAGCCACTCCGCGGCGGGCATCGTGGCGCGCTCTTCGTGGATGACGGCGGCGAGAGCCCGGTAGTACCGGAGAAGCACCCGTCCGTTGTCCTTGACGCGGGCGAGGAGGGCGGCACTGGCGCTCTCACGGTCCGAGACGCGGTGGCGGGCGAAGGACTCGGCGACTTGTTCCAGTCGCTCGGCGCTGAGGAGCTCGCCGCGGATAGGCTCGGGGCCGAAGAGCGTCATCGAACGAGGGTGCGTAAGGAAGAAGCGACCGGGTAGATTTTACGCCTCCATGTAAGGCAGACGCTGATGGACACACGCACGTTATACGACATCTTCGCTAGATGGCGCGCAGGGCGGAGTGGCATTCTGCTTGCTATTGATCGCATGCGTTAGGGTTTGCGGCGCGGGACGGCGAGCCTATCAGACTTAGGTCCAATTGCTGGCCCCGCAGCCGAAGCGCTAGCATAACTCATGAAAACCGCAATCGGCTTGATCGGGCTCGGTGTGGCCGGTGGAGTAGTTCCCACGGGCTTGGCTGGCATTGCCCATGCCGGAGCGGTGGTCGGCGGCACCGCGGCCGCCCTCGCGCTCTTGGTGACGTTGTGCCTG
>DATFUK010000353.1:0-5337 GCA_035260865.1 Candidatus Methylomirabilota bacterium
GGTACATCATGCCCATGTAGGCGACCACCGTGACGTCGGTGCCCTCGCGGCGGATCACCGCCTTGCCCAAGGGGATCAGGAACTCCGGATCCTCCGGCACCTCGCCCTTGACCGCGTAGAGCGTCTCGGCCTCGATGAAGATCACCGGATTGTCGTCGCGGATGGCCGACTTCAGCAGCCCCTTCGCGTCGGCCGGCGTCGACGGGCGCACCACCTTGAGCCCGGGCACGTGGTAGAAGTACGTCTCCATGGACTGCGAGTGCTGCGCGGCCAGCTGGGCGGCCGGCCCTCCCGGCCCTCGGATCACGAGGGGAATGTTGTACTGGCCGCCCGACATGTAGCACATCTTGGCCGCCGAGTTGACGATCTGGTCGAGCGCGAGGATCGAGAAGTTGAACGTCATCATCTCGACCACCGGCCGGAGCCCCAGCATCGCGGAGCCGACCCCCACCCCGGTGAAGCCCGATTCGCAGATCGGGGTGTCGATGATGCGCTTGTCGCCGAACTCCTTGAGCAGCCCCTGGGTCACCTTGTAGGCGCCGTCGTAGAGGCCGACCTCCTCGCCCATCACGAAGACGCGCGGGTCCCGCCGCATCTCCTCGCGGAGGGCCAGGTTGAGCGCCTCCCGATAGGTCATCACCGCCATCGGGTCAGTCCTTGTACACGTCGGTGAACAGCTCCGACGGGGCCGGCTCGGGCGAGGCTTCCGCGAAGGCCACCGCCTCGTCCGCGAGGTCATTCACCGCCTTCTCGATGTTCCGGACGTCGGCCTCGGTGAGCACGCCCTCCCTCAGGCAGCGGTCGCTGAAGAGCGCGATGGGGTCGCGCAGCTTCTCGCGCTCGACCTCCTCCTTGGTCCGGTAGACCGAGCCGGCCGGATCGCGCATGGAGTGGCCGCGGAACCGGTAGGTACGGGCCTCGATGAGGGCGGGGGTCTTGTCCCGGCGCGCTCGCTCGACCGCGCGCGCGACCACGTCACGCACCGCGAGCACGTCCATGCCGTCCACCGCCTCGCCGGGGACGCCGTAGGTCTCGGCGAAGCGCCAGATGTCGGTCTGGGCGAGCGCGCGGTGGATCGCGGTGCCCATCGCGTAGCGGTTGTTCTCGCAGATGAAGATCACCGGGAGCTTCCACAGCGCGGCCAGGTTCATGGACTCGTGGAACTCGCCCTCCGGCACCGCCCCGTCGCCGAAGTAGCACAGCACCACCTGGTCGCCGCCCTGGTACTTGATCGCGAAGCCCGCCCCCGCGGCGAGCGGCAGGTGCGCGCCCACGATGCCGTGGCCGCCCAGGAAGTTGACGCTCTTGTCGAAGAGGTGCATCGAGCCGCCCTTGCCGTGGCTGAGGCCGTCCATCCGGCCGAACAGCTCGGCCATCATGCGGCGCGGATCGGATCCCTTGGCCAGGCAGTGGCCGTGCTCGCGATAGGACGACACCGCGTAGTCGTCCACGCGCACCGCCGAGGTGGCGCCCACCGCGACCGCCTCCTGCCCGATATAAAGGTGGAGGAACCCCCCGATCTTGCCGAGGGCATACATCTCCGCCGCCTTTTCCTCGAAGCGCCGGATCATCGCCATCTGGGTCAACAGGCGCCGCGCCAGCTCCGCATCGAGCCGGGTCTGGACCACCGCGGTCTTGGTCTGCGCCATCGGTTCCTCCTGGGACTCTCTCGAAGTCTCGCTAGCCGCGCAGCGTGCTCAGCTCGTCCACCGAGAGGCGGCGGCGGAGCCGGAAGATCGTCACGATGATCGCGAGCCCCACCGCGACCTCGGCGGCGGCCACGCACAGCACGAAGAAGACCAGGGCCTGGCCGTCGGTGGTCCCGTGACGCTGCCCGAAGGCCACCAGGGCCAGGTTCGCCGCGTTCAGCATGAGCTCGATCGACATGAAGATCACGAGCGGGTTGCGCCGGATCAGCACCCCGAGCACGCCCATGGTGAACAGGACCGCGGACAGCGCGACGTAGTAGGACTCGGGAACCATCCTAACCCCTGCGCTTGGTCAGCGCCATGACTCCCACGATGGCGACGAGCAGCAGCACCGAGGTGACCTCGAACGGGAACAGGTAGTCGGTGAAGAGCACGCGCGCGACCGCGTCGGTCCCGCCCGGCAGGTGCGGCTTGGGCGGGCCCGCGAGCACCGTCGAGCGCAGCACGAGCGCGACCAGGATCAGGAACACCGCGGCCACCGGCACCGCCAGCCAGCGCTGCCGGTGCAGCGGATCGGGTCCCGTCTCCTCCTTGCCCGGGATCAGCACCATGATCGCGAAGACGAAGAGCACCGCGATGGCCCCGGCGTAGATGATGATCTGGACCGCGGCCAGGAACTCCGCGCGCATGGTCAGGAACAGCGCGGCCACCGTGCTCAGGTTGATCGCGAGGAAGAGCGCCCCGTGGATCGGGTTCCGCCGCAGCAGCATGCCCGCCGCGGAGCCGATCGCGAGCAGGGCCAGCACCGCGAACGTGAAGAGGCTCACCGCGGCCTCCGGGAGGGCGCGATCGGCACCGGGGACGTCGGCACCCCGTTGGGCCCCGCCGGATCGAGGGCGAGGAGCGTGTCCTTGGTGTAGACCATGCTCTGGCGGTCGTAGGCGGAGAACTCGAGGATGCCGGTGTCCATGCGGATCGCGTCCTCGGGACACGCCTCCACGCAGTAGCCGCAGAACACGCACTTGCCGAGGTCGATGTCGAACCGCTCGGGCACCTTCTCGATCTCGGGGTTGGGATGCTCGGTGGCCACGATGTAGATGCAGTGGGCCGGGCACACCGTCTCGCACATCATGCACGCCACGCAGCGCGGGGAGCCGTCCTCCCGGCGCACCAGCCGGTGCAGGCTGCGCAGCCGCGGGGAATAGGGCCGCCGCTCGTCCGGGTACTGGATGGTGACCGCCCCGCGCGAGCTCTTGACCCGGAAGACCACGTGCAGGGTGTGGCGTCCCATGTTCGCGAAGAAGTGCTTGGCGGTCAGGGCCAGGCCCACCAGCACCTCGATCACGTAGAAGCGCTGGCGGAGGCCGAGGCGGCTCGAGTGCCGGGGATCCGCGGGGGTGTTGGTCGTCTGGTAGGCCATGGCTCAGGGGTTCCCCACCGCCAGCAGCACGAGGCCGGTGACGAGGATGTTGAGGACCGACAGCGGGAAGAGGGCGAGCCAGCCGAGCCGCATCGCCTGGTCGTAGCGGAAGCGTGGCAGCGTCCACCGGATCAGCATGAGCAGCCAGATCATGACCACGACCTTGGTCAGGAAGGCGCCCACCTGCATCCCGACCACCGCGAGGTGCGGCAGCGCCGCCGTCCCGCCCCAGGGAAACACGAAGCCGGAGGCCTGCAGATAGGGGACCTGCCAGCCGCCCAGGAACAGCGCGGTGGTCATGCCCGCGATCACCACCGTCTCCAGGAAGTCGGCCATCGCGAACATGCCGAACTTCATCCCGCTGTACTCCACGAAGTAGCCGATGATCTCCGACTCCCCTTCCGGGGTGTCGAAGGGAATCCGCTTGGTGGAGGCGATGCCCGCGGTCAGGAACAGGATGAAGGCGGCGGGCTGGGTCAGGATCCCCCACGCGGGGACCCAGCCGCCGAGGAACTGGGGCAGCAGCGGCAGGCCCTGCCCGCGCGCGATGTCCTGCATGTTGAGCGAGCCGTACACCATCACCACGCCCATGATCGACGCGCCGATCGCGACCTCCGCGGAGATCATGAGGGCGGCCGCCCGCTGCCCGCCGAGGAGCGCGTAGTTGTTGGCGGAGGCCCAGCCCGCCATCATGAGCCCGTAGACGCCCAGCGAGATCATGCCGAGCACGTAGAGGATGCCCACGTTGAGGGTCACCGCCTGGAGCTGGATCTCGCGGCCCATGATCTGCAGGGTGTCGCCGAACGGGATCGTCGCGAAGGCGGCGAGGCCGAAGAACACCGACACGAACGGGGCGAGCTTGAACATCAGCTTGTCCGCGCGCGCGGGGGTGAAGTCCTCCTTGGTCAGCATCTTCACCGCGTCGGCCAGGGGGTGGAGCAGGCCCAGGATGCGGATGCGGAACCCGAGGACGGGGATGAACGCGCGGTTGGCCCCGATCCGGTCCTGCATGATCGCGGACTGCTTGCGCTCGACCCAGGTCAGGAGCCCGCCGAAGTTCAGCACCACGAACATGACGAAGCCGACCGGAATGGCCTGGAGCAGGAGATCGAGCGCCAGCCCGCTCATGCCTTTGTCGCCAGGCCGCCGTCGCCGATCGCCCGGTAGGTCATGCCCGCGAAGGCGGGCACGTGGCCCGCGAGCGCGGTGAAGACCTGCTCCGCGCGGGTCGCGGCCAGCGCGGGATCCCCCGCGCCGAGGGCCCGGCCGAGCCGGCCGAGGATGTCCCAGTCCGCCACCGCGTCCCCGAGCGGCTCCGCCACCGTGCGGAAGCGCTGCACCCGCCCCTGGAAGTTGGTGAAGGTGCCCTCGCGCTCGACGTAGGCCGCGCTCGGCAGCACCAGGTGCGCGCCCGCGCTGGTGCCGTTCGCGCTCGGCCCCTGGAACACCACCATCTCGGCCGCGGCGAGGGCCGCGGTCACGTCGGCCACCGACAGGCCGGAGTCGAGGAGATCGTGCTGGAAGATCCACAGCAGTTTGATCCGCCGCTGCCGCGCCCCGTCGAGGATCGCCGCGGTCTCCCCCTGGGTCAGGCCGATCAACTCGGCCCCGCGGCGGTTGGGATTCTTATCGGCGCGGATCAGCAGCTCGTCGTCCTCGCCGGCCACCCGCGGCGGCACCCGGTGGTCCACCGCCCGGATTCCGAGCTGCCCGGTGATCCGCTGGAGCGCGAACAGGTCCTCGTTGGACATCTGGGGCGACGCGAGGATCCCGATCTCCTCGGGCCGGTAGCGCCGGAGCGCGCCCGCCAGGTCGGCCACCGCCTCGTCCCAGCCGAGCTGGACGTCCTTGCCGCCCGCGCGCCGGACCGGCGTGAGGAGACGGCTGTCGTCGTCGATCCAGCGGAAGCCGTAGCGGCCCTCGTCGCAGATCCACCAGCGGTTGACGTCGGGATTGTGGCGCGGCTTGATGCGCGCGATGCGGCGCCCCTGGTTGTGGTGCAGCCGCCGCCGGCTGTGGTTTACCTCGATGTTGCAGCCCCGCGCGCACCCGTTGCAGACCGAGCGGGCGGTGTCGAGGTACCACACGCGCACCTGGAAGCGGAACTCGCGGTCGGTCAGCGCGCCCACCGGGCAGATGTCGATGACGTTGCCCGAGTACTTGTTCTCGAGCGTCTTGCCCGGGAAGAGCCCGATCTCCGAGTGATCGCCCCGGTTGAAGATGCCGAGCTCGCCGGTGGCCGTCACCTCGTCGCAGAAACGCACGCAG
>DATFUK010000354.1:0-7052 GCA_035260865.1 Candidatus Methylomirabilota bacterium
CGGCACGACGACCGGGATCCGGCGCGGCGCGGGCACGCTCGGCGGCGCTGCTCCGGCGGCCGGTGGGGCCCCGGACGCGGCGGGCGCGGGCCTCGGCTTGGCGGGATCCTGGAGTAGCACCTCCACCAGCCCGTCGGGCCGGGCGATGATCACGCGATCGTCGCTGATGGACTGCACGCGGCCGCCGGCGACCGTGTCGCCGACGGAATAGCCGAACGTGCGCTTGGCGACCGGATCCTCCAGGAAGGCGCGGCTCTTGGGGCCATTCATGACGACGCCGTGGAGAAACGGCTTCGGGCCCGCTGCGACGGCGGGGCCGGCGGCGGCCTCGGACCGAGTCGGGCTGAAGAGGTTCCGGGACGCGACGATGCCGTACGACGCCGCGACGGCCGGCTGGGCCGGAGCGGGCGGAGCCACGCGAGCGGGTGGAGCCGGGCGCGGCGGCGAGGGGGGCGGGAGGCGGAGCGGCGTGAGCAGCTCGTGGACCAGCCCGGCGGTGAAGACGCAGCCGAGGAGTACCACGAGCACGTTGACGGCGAGCAGGCGTCGCGACACGGGCTAGTCGCTCCTGGCGGCGACGGGCTTGGCCGGCACCGGGCCGGGCAGGAGATATCCGGCGATGACGACGGTGGTCAGGAGGTCGCGCGGCTGTCCCGCCGCCACGACCCGGATCTTGACGTCCTTCAGGGCGAGGAGCCGGGGGGCGCGCTCGAGGCGCGAGAGCGCGGTGACCGTGTCCCGGATACTGCCCATGACGGCCAGCTCGATGGAGACCTCCTGGAGACCTTGCAGATCCGATGCAGGCAGGACCCGCTCGCTCCGGACCTCCACGCTCGCGTCGCCCAGCAGCTCCTTGACCAGCTGCTGGAGCTCGGAGGCGGCGAGGGGCGCCGTGGGGCCTCGGAGGAGGCGCCCCGATTCGGCCTCGAGCCGCGCGTTGACCGCGCCCAGCTCCTCGGCCAGGCGCGCCTGCTGCCGGATCTGGTCCCGGCGACGCTCGAGGATTTCCTCACGCAAGGGCACGGTGGCCTCGGCGGTGCGGGCACGAGTCATGATGGGCTCGACGACCATGAGGTAGCCGCCGACCACCAAGGCGATGGCCGCGCCGGCTCCGACTACGATACGCTCCCGGGGGCTAAGGGTCGGCATTCTAACGCTCCCGGGTCTCCCAGGCCGCCCGGAGACGGAACTGCTCCTTGTTCTGGCTCTTGGTGACCGGAGACGTGAACTCTACCCGTTCGAGGCGTTCCGAGGCTTCGAGCAGGGGAATGAGGGCGCTCGCCGCGTCGGACTGGCCCACCAGCTCGACCCCTTGGCGATCCAGGGTCAACCCCTGCAGCCAGGCTCCCTGCGGCAGGGTCTCGGTCAGCTCACGCAGGACCGGTAACACCGGGATGCGACCGTCCTGGGCCGCCTGCAGGGCCGCGAGCATCCGGCGCTTCCCGCCGAGCTCTGTGGCCAGGCGCTCGACCGCCTTGACCTCCGGATCGAGCCGGCGGATCTCCTGTGAGAGACGACCGAGATGTCGCTCGGTTTTGATCACGTGGGTGAGAGCCAGGGTGAGCCCCAGGAGCGCGGTGACCCCGATAATCCCCACGGTCACGAGCTGCTCGCGCGACGGGGTCCAGGGCCGCGCCTGCGAGGGGAGCAGGTTGAGCAGCGGGCTCCGCGGGCCGACCGCCACGGCGAGGGCGAGGAGGGCCGGGCCCTCCTCCTCCACGGGCAGAGCGGCGACGAGCGCGGCACGGTCCGGGGCGTAGGGTGGCGCGGAGACCGACACGCCCATGAGCGCGGCCAGGTCGGGGATCCCGGCGGCGGCGTCGCGGCCGGAGAGCCAGACCGCCTCGCAGTCGCTCCAGCGAAGCATGGGCAGGCTGCGCCGGATCTCTCGCGCCAGGTCGTCCGTGGTTCCGGTCGTCACGCGGCGGCTCATCAGCAGCCGGCGCCCGTCGAGGAAGAGGAGATCCGTGGCCTCGCCGTGACGGTGGGCCCAGACGGCGCGCGAGGTTGGCGCTTCGCGGCCGAGCAAGGCCGGCAGCTCGTGGCACGCGATGACGACGGCCGCCGGGCGGCGATGGGCCGCGGCCAGCAACCCCAGCGGACGCTCCACCGTCCGCCGCTCGGCCGCCACGATCAGCACGTGGTGCGGCTCGTCCGGGCCGCTCGGCAGCTCCATCCAGTCGAACCGGACGCTCTCGGCCGGGAAGGGCACGTGCCGCTCCAGCTCGAATCCGATCATCGCGCCGATGTCGCCGCCGGCCGCGCGCGGGAGCTCGATGGCCTTCACCACGGCCAGGCGGCGATCGAGGCCCACGCGGAGGTGGCGTCCCGTGAGCCCGCGGGCCTGGAGCTCCGCGGCGAGCGTGGCCGCAGGGTCCTCGGCGTCCTCGACCACGAAGTGCTCGACCTGGTCGCGGCCCGCGATGCCGACCACGGTCAGCCGGCCGTTGTCGACGACGAGGCCGATGCGGGCGGCCATCAAGGCTGAGCTCCCGGCCGCCAGGAGACGACGGTCAGATCGAGCCCGCGGCCGGGCCGGCCGCGCCGCACCACCGCGACGATTCGACTGCGCGCGATGCCGCCCACGAGGCCCTCGGCCTCGATCCGGAACGCGCCGCTCCCCACCGTGAAGCCGCGCCCCGCGAAGCGGCCCGGCACCGTCGGGTAGGGGGCCCGCACCCGCGTCTGCACCACGTCGCCGATCTCGGCATCCGAGAGCCCGTAGGCCTTGAGCACCAGCGGCGGAGCGGTGTTGAGGTTCACGGTGGTCGTGGTGACCGCGGTGACGAGATCGCCGAGCCCCGGGCGGCCGCCGCCGCCGAAGTAGAGCTCCGGCGTGACGCCGCGGATCTGCAGCAGCTCCGAGGCATCCTGCAGGTTGCCGTTGCGCGCGCGGTAGGGCACGGGCAGGTTCAGGTAGAAATCGCTCTCGGCGCCGTGAGCGCGGTGCAGCTCGTTGGCGTCCTGCCAGTCCTGGAGCGAATCGGTGATGATGTCGCGCTGCGGGCGGTCCACGTCGAGCGCGAGCAGGAGCCGGTGGAGGCGGGTGGTGTCCGCGCCATTGAGGCCGAGCCGCCCCGCCTCGTCGCTGATCCGGTAGGAGAATTCGCCGGCGCCCAGCGCGACGCGGGTGCGGGGCAGCGCGGGCACGCGAGCCGGGGTCGTCTGCCCGGGCAGGGAGCGGTAGAAGACGAGCGCGCCGTCGCCGTCCACCGCGGTGACCTGCGCCTGGCTCAGGATCTCGCGGATCGCCTGGTGCACGCCGGCCTCGGCCAGATGCTGGGCCACCACGCCGTCGCGGTACGCGCGCACCATGGAGGCCTCGAGGCGTGCGGAGTAGGCGGATTCGGTCACCACCACCGCCAGCAGCGCCAGCACCAGCAGCACCACGATCAGCGCCACCCCCCGCTCGCTCCTCATGGCCGGGTGACCTGGATGGGCACGGTGAGGATCTGCTGCGCGCTGCGCGCGCCGACGCCGGTGACCAGGGTGATCTCCACGGCCCGCGGCAGGGTCTCCTCCTTCGTGATGTCCCAGGCGTCTTGCCAGGACTCCGGCTCCAGCCCCAGGTAGCGGAAGCGGACGGCGGTGGTGTGGGCGTCCACCAGCATCGGGTCGAGGCGATCGAGCACGATGCGGTTCGGCAGGACCTGCTGGCGCAGCGCGAGCCCGCCCTCGTCGACGGTGAGGCGGACCGCGCTGAACGCGGTCGTCGGGCCCATCGGCAGCGGCGGCGAGAGCGTGGCGAAGGTGAGGCGATCCGGCCGGCCCTCGAAGAGGATGCGGAGCTCCTGCTCCGTCTCGGTCGTGACCCGGTACGGGAACGCGCCCGCGAGCGCGTGCTCGAGCAGGACCACCAGGCCCCGGGCGCGGTCGAGCTTCGCGGTGCGCTCCTCGCCCCGCTGCCACGCGATCAGTCCGACCCGCAGGCCGCCCGATACGATGACGAGCAGGAGCGCCACGATGCCCAGCGCCAGGAGCAGCTCGAGGAGCGTGAAGCCCGTCGCCCGCGCGCGCGTGGTCATGGCTGCGGGTTCCCGGCCACGGCGCGGAGGCTGGCGATCTCGAGCGTCCGCGCGCCGCCCCATCGCACCGCGACCGAAAGCGAGTAGAGCAGCGGCTTCGGGCCCGCGCCCGGCGTCAGCTCTTCCGGCATCGGCACGAGCGCGACGCGGCGCTCCCACTGGAAGGGCCCTTCCTGGCCGGCCTCGACGCCTTCCCGCGGCACCTCCACCGCGCGCACGATCCGATCCGCCACGAGCACGGCCTGCTGGTAATCGTCGGAGAGGCGGAGGAGGCGCAGCCCCTGGGAGGAGAGCTGCATGAGGGTGACGATGGCGATCCCGAGGATGGTCATCGCCACCAGCACCTCGAGCAGCGTGAAGCCGCGCTTCATCGCGGGGCTCGCTGGGTGCTCACGCGCCCGGTGAGCGCGTCCACCGTGACCACGTACGCGCGCGGCCCGGCCGTCTCGACTCCGAAGCGGGCGCCGCTCGACATCCCGTGCGGGAGGAACGTGACCCCCGGGGAGAGCGCGCTGCCCTCGACGCGCAGGAGCGCCGAGAAGGCCTGGCGCGTCGGGGCCGTCGGCTGGCCGTCACGCGGTGGGGGTTGGAGCAGCAGACCGTGCGCGTCGCGATCCACGGTCACCTCGAGCACCTGCCGGCGCGTGACGGCCTGCTCGCGCGCCGAGCGCAGGAAGGCCGCCACCGAGCCCACCTCGGCGCGGGCGCGGACCTCGTCGACGGTGCGGCCGACCGCGGGGATGACCAGCGCGGTGGCGACGGCAAGGATGGCCAGCACGACCACCAGCTCCATCAGGGAGTAGCCCCGCGCGCTCGAGCGGCTCACTTCGTGTCCCAGGAGGTGACGTCGCGGTCCTCGCCGTCGCCCCCGGGCGCCCCGTCGGCGCCGAGCGTCCAGATGTCGTAGTCACTGTGATCGCCGGGGCAGCACTTGTACTGGTAGGGGCGTCCCCACGGATCGAGGGGGACGGCCGGCTTCTTGAGGTAGGGCCCGTTCCAGTTGGGCGCGTTCGGATTCTGGACCAGGGCCTGCAGCCCCGCGCCCACCGCCGGATAGGCGCCGACGTCCAGGCGGTAGTGGTCGAGGGCCGCGCCGAAGAGCTCGATCTGCGCTCGCGCGGCGGCCTGCTTGCTCTGCCCGACGCGGCCGAAGAGCCGGGGGCCGACGAGGCCCGCGATCAGGCCCAGGATGATGATGACGACCAGGAGCTCGATCAGCGAGAAGCCCCGCTGGTTCCGGAGGAGTCGGGTCATGGCGGCTTTCATAGAGGTAGGTCGGTGACCGAGAGGATGGCCATGAGCATCGCCACGACGATGAAGCCCACCACGACACCCATCACCAGGATGATGCAGGGCTCCGCGAGGGCGATGAGCCGCTTGACCAGCTTGCGCGTGTCGGATTCGAAGTCGGCAGCCACGCGAAGCAGCATCTCCTCGAGGCGGCCGGTCTCCTCGCCGACGCGAACCATGTGAATGGCGAGCGGGGGGAAGACGCCGGAGTCGGCCATCGGCTGGGCAAGGCCGGCGCCCCGGCGCGCCCCGTCGCCAAGGCGGTCCACCGCGCCGGCGAGCACCTGGTTGGCCAGCATCTCCTTGACCACGGTGAGCGCCCCGATCATGGGGAGGCCGCTCCGGAGCAGGGTGCCCAGGATGCGCGTGAAGCGGGCCACCTCGGTCTTCACGATGACCTGGCCGACGATCGGCAGGCGCAGGAGGAGGCGATCGCTCGCGAGGCGTCCCCGCGGCGTGGCCAGGAGCATCCGGGCCGCGAGCACGCCCGCCACCCCCACGAGCGCGATCAGCCACCAGTACCGCTGGAGCGCCCCGCTGATCTCGAGCAGGATCAGGGTCGGCAGGGGGATGGTCGCGCCGAGATCCTTGAAGATGGTGGCGAAGCGCGGGATCACGAACGTCATCAGGAAGACGACCGCGGCGGCGCCCACGCCGGTCAGCATGACGGGGTAGATCAGCGCGGAGACGAGCGCGTCGCGGAACTCCTGTGACTCGGCCAGGAACTCGGCCAGGCGCCGGAGCGTGGTCTCGAGCACGCCGCCCTTCTCGCCCGCGCGCACCATGTTGATGTAGAGGCGCGAGAAGGGGCGCGGGTGGTGCTTGGCGAGCGCGTCGGCGAGCGAGCTGCCGCCGCGCACGGTGCGCAGCACGTCGGCCAGGATCGCCCGCAGGCGCGCGGTCGGGGCCAGCTCGGCCTGGATGCCGAGCGCGCGGTCGAGCGGCAGGCCCGCCTCGAGCAGGGTAGCGAGCTGCTGCGTGAGCGAGACCAGATCGCGCCCCGCGACGCGGCGACCGCCCATCTCCGGCCACGCCAGGCCCAGGATGCGGCGGCGCTGGTGCTGGAGCGCGATCTTGATCGGGAAGTACGCGTCGCGCTGCAGGCGCTCGGCCACCGCCCGCACGTCGGGCGCCTCCATGACGCCGTCCACCGTCTGCCCGCGCTGATCGGCCGCGCGGTAGGCGTACACGGCCATGCTAGGTGTCCTCCTGCGTGACGCGGAGGATCTCCTCGACCGTCGTGAGTCCCGCGCAGGCCTTGGTCCACGCATCGTCCCGCAGCGTCGCCATGCCCTGCTCGACGGCGTGACGGCGAATCTCGCCCGCGGGCGCGCGGCGCACGATGAGGCTGCGGGATTCGTCGGTGATGCGGAACAGCTCGTAGATCCCGACCCGGCCTCGATAGCCGGTGCCCCGGCACTCGTCGCAGCCCTTGCCGCAGAAGAGCTCCACGCCCGCCGCGTCGGTGACGCCGATCGCGAGCAGCTCGGCCGGGTCGGGCGGCGCGGGAGCCCGGCACGTCTGGCAGATGCGGCGCACCAGCCGCTGAGCCAGCACGCCGGAGAGCACGGAAGACATCAGGTAGGGCTCGCAGCCCAGATCCTGCAGCCGGGTGACCGCGCCCGGCGCGTCGTTGGTGTGGAGCGTCGAGAACACCAGGTGCCCGGTGAGCGCCGACTGGATCGCGATCTCGGCGGTCTCCAGATCACGGATCTCGCCGACCAGGATGACGTCGGG
>DATFUK010000355.1:0-7105 GCA_035260865.1 Candidatus Methylomirabilota bacterium
AAATTGACACTATGCAAGGCGTTTGTTACACTTCCTCGCGGTTCTGTGACAGGATGTTTTGCGGGAATAGCTCAGTGGTAGAGCACAACCTTGCCAAGGTTGGGGTCGCGGGTTCGAATCCCGTTTCCCGCTCCATATAGCGTGAGAGGCTGGAAGGGCGGCGTAGCCAAGTGGCTAAGGCGGAGGTCTGCAAAACCTCTATTCAGCGGTTCGAATCCGCTCGCCGCCTCCAATAAGTTGGGGGCGGTCCAGCGGTGGGTTGGGCCGGGGTGGCGGAACTGGGAGACGCAGCGAACTTAAAATTCGCTGGTCCGTAAGGGCCGTGGGGGTTCGATTCCCTCCCTCGGCACCAGAAGTCGAAGCGCACTCAAGCACGGAGGCAATCAAGGTGGAAACCTTGAAGGTGGTCCGGAAGACCTTCACGATGTTGAGCGAGAAGCGGACCCAGGTCCTGGACATCACCAAGCAGATCCGGGACATCGTGCTGGGCGCCGACATCAAGGAGGGCATCATTCTGGTCAACTCCCTTCACACGACCTGCGCCCTCTTCGTCAATGAGTTCCAGGGCGCCCTGGTCGACGACCTCAAGGCCATGATGGAGCGCCTCGTCGCCGACAACGCGGGGTACAAGCACGACGATCCGCGCTTTTCCGACTGCGAGCGCGGCAATGCCACCTCGCACCTGCGGGCGGCGCTGCTCGGGCGGAGCGTGGCGGTGGGGATCAGCGGCGGCGAGCTCTCCCTGGGCCGCTTCCAGTCGATCTTGTTCGCCGAGCTCGACGGGCCACGACCGAGGAGCATCGACATCCAGATCATGGGGGTCGGGCCGACCGGGGGGAACTGAGCGGGCTTGCCCGAGCCCGGGTGTGACCTCGCGCCCGTTCGGGTTGGCGCCTGCTTGACCGAGCGCCTGGATGACGGTTTAGGTCTTTAGGCTCTATCTAATGCGGGGGCCCAGAAATGGCCCCCGCACTCCCCCAGGCCGCAGGCTATCGTTCAATGCGCCCGCGGGGGGCTGGGCTCTCCGCTTCGGTCGTTCTCACCGTGGTAGACTTACCCTCCGTATGTCCTGGAAACTCAAGAAGAAGGCGCAGGAGCTCGTGGCCTCGGAAGAGGGCGTCGTCCGCAAGGATTGGGGCGGACGGGTGACCATCGCGCTGGTGTACCCGAACACGTACGCGGTCGGCATGTCCAACCTCGGCTTCCAGACCATCTACAGCCACCTGAACGCGCTCCCGAACGTGGTCTGCGAGCGAGTCTTCTTCCCGGACCCCGAGGACGTGGACGAGTACCGCCGCACCGGGACCGTGCCCTTCTCGCTCGAGTCACACCGGCCGCTGAGCGACTTCAATCTGGTCGGCTTCTCCATGACCTACGAGGGCGACTACATCAACGCGGTCCGGATGCTGCGGATGGCGGGGCTCCCGCTGCGCGCGGCCGACCGCGGCCCCGGCGACCCGGTCGTGATGATGGGAGGCGTGTGCGCCTTCTCCAACCCCGAGCCGATCGCCCCCTTCATGGACTTCGTGGTGGTGGGAGAAGGCGAGGAAGTAGTCGGTGAGATCGTCGCGGCGTGGACGGCGAGCGATCCGGGCGACGACGGCAGCCGGCGCCGCTTCATCGACCGGCTGAAGCCGGTGGCCGGTATCTACGTGCCGGACGCGTATCGGGTGGACCACGGGGCCGACGGGTTGATCGAGGCGGTCACCCCGCTCACGGACGACGTGCCCGCGCTGGTGATCAAGCGCCGGCTGAAGGACGTCAACCGCTTCGAGACGCGCTCCTCGCTCAAGACGCCGAAGGCCGAGTACGGGCACATGGAGCTCCTGGAGGTGGGCAAGGGCTGCGGGCGCGGGTGCCGGTTCTGTCTCGAAGGCCAGGTCTATCGGCCGGTGCGGCACCGGAGCCTCGAATCCCTGCGCGAGTCGGTGGCGCAGATCGCGAAGGAGTCGAAGCGGGTGGGGCTCGTGGGGGCCTGCGTGTCCGACTACCCCTGGATCGGCGACCTCATGCGCCTGCTCGAAGAGGCCGGGGTGGAGGTGTCCATTTCCTCGCTGCGGGCCGATAGCTTGACCGAGGACCTGGTGGCGTCGCTGCAGCGCGGCGGGCACCGGACCCTCACCATGGCGCCGGAGGCGGGCACCGAGCGGCTGCGGCGTGTGGTCCGCAAGGCCATCACCGACGAGCAGCTCTACGAGGCCTGCCACCTCCTGCGCCGCTACGGCATCCCGAACCTCAAGTGCTACTTCATGATCGGCCTGCCCACCGAGACCCGTGAGGACGTCGAGGCGATCCCCGACCTCGCCGGGCGGCTGATCGAGCGCCTCCGGACACTGGGCCCCGACGGCCACTCGTTCGGCAAGCTGACGCTCTCGGTGTCCTCTTTCGTCCCCAAGCCGTGGACGCCGTTTCAATGGGCGCCCTTCGACGATCCACGGGCGCTCGAGGAGAAGCTCGACATCATCAAGCGGGCGGCCCGCCGGCTCGACACGATCCGGGTGGTGCACGAGAACCCCCGCGAGGCGGCCCTGCAGGCCCTGCTGGCCCGCGGCGACCGGCGGGTGGCCGACTTCGTGGAGCTGGCCGCGGGACTCGACGGAGACTGGCGCCACGCCCTCCGCGAATGGGACGGCGACCCCGCGCTCTTCACGCGCCGGCATCGCGATCCGACCGAGGTTCTGCCGTGGGACCACTTCGACGTCGGGGTGAAGAAGGCCGGGCTTCTGCGCGAGTGGGAGCGGGCGCTCGAGCCCGCCGCCCCCCCCGCAGTACCCGTGATCGCGGTGATCTAGCGCCATGCCGTCGTTCAAGGTCGCCAAGGCCACCGAGGTGCCGCCCGGGCAGGGGCTCGTGGTGCAGGCGGGAACGAAGACCCTCGCGCTCTTCAACGTCGAGGGCGCCTACCACGCGATCGACAACACCTGCCCCCACCGGGGCGGCCCGATGGGCGAGGGAGACCTCGACGGCCGGCTCGCGATCTGCCCGTGGCACGGCTGGCGCTGGGACGTGACCACCGGGGCCAACGCCAACAACCCCGCGGTCAAGATCGGCTGCTTCCCGGCCGCGATCGTCGACGGCGACGTGTACGTGGAGATGCCGTGATCCGCGACACGCTCGATCGCCCGCTGCGCAACCTGCGGCTCTCGGTCACCGACCGCTGCAACCTCCGCTGCCAGTACTGCATGCCCGAGGAGGAGTACGTCTGGCTGCCCCGCGACGACGTCCTGACCTTCGAGGAGATGGAGCGCCTCGTGGACGTCTTCGCCGACCTCGGGGTGGACAAGGTGCGCCTCACCGGCGGCGAGCCGCTGCTGCGCCGCGATCTCGACCGGCTCGTGCGGATGCTCGCGGCCAACCCGCGCATCCGGGACCTGGCCATGACCACCAACGGCGTGCTCCTGGCCGAGCAGGCGCCGGCGCTTCGCGCGGCGGGTCTGCACCGCGTCACGGTGAGCCTCGACACCCTGCGCGAGGACCGATTCAAGGCGCTGACCCGGCGCGACACCCACGCCCGCGTGCTCGAGGGGATCGCGGCGGTGGGGAAGGCCGGCTGGCCCGGCCTCAAGCTCGACACCGTGGTCATGCGCGGGGTCAATGACGACGAGCTGGCGGACCTGATCGAGTACGGGGCGACCGTCTCGGCCGAGGTGCGCTTCATCGAGTACATGGACGTGGGTGGGGCCACCCAGTGGAGCATGGACCGCGTGGTGTCCCGCCGCGAGATGCTGGTCCGCCTCGCCGAGCGCTATGGGCCGATCGAGCCGATCGTGGAGGAGACCTCCGCGCCCGCCGAGCGCTTCCGGCTCTTCGACGGCCGCGTGTTCGGGATCATCTCCTCCACCACCGCGCCCTTCTGCCGGGCCTGCGACCGCAGCCGCCTCACCGCGGACGGCCTCTGGTACCTCTGCCTCTACGCGGCGCGCGGCACGGACCTGCGCAAGCCGCTGCGGACGGGCGCTTCGCGCGAGGAGCTGCTGGCCCTCATCCGCTCCACGTGGCAGGGACGCCAGGATCGCGGAGCGGAGGAGCGGCTGGCGACGCCCGGCCGGAGCCCCCTCATGCAGATCGGCGAGCTCAAGCGCGACCCCCACCTCGAGATGCACACGCGCGGAGGGTAGGGCGGTGGAGGGATCCGGCGTGGACGTGCGCGAGAAGGGCGCCAACCAGCAGATCTCCGAGCGCCGCCTGTTCATGCAGCTCCAGGTGTGGACCGGTTGCCCCGACGGCAAGCCGCTGGTGGAGGCGATGGAGCGCAGCCGCATCGAGGGCGTGCTCTACCACGACGTCAACGATCCCGCCGGGGTGGCGCTGCTCACCTGCCACGAGGACCCCGCCTTCTTCGCGAGCGCGCTCCGCGGACTCCTCGCCGCCGCGCCGTTCGCCTCGCTCCAGCATCGCCCCGAGCTGACCATGCTCGGGCGCACCTACGCCTCCGGGTTCGAGCCGGACCTGGAAGACTGGCTGCTCGCGCGTCCGCGCCGGACCGTGCTGAATCCGGCGTGGCCGTGGGGGATCTGGTACCCGCTGCGGCGCGGCGGCGCGTTCGCGCGCCTGACCCCGCAGGAGCAGGGGGCGATCCTGCGCGAGCACGGGACGATGGGGCGGGCCTACGGCGACGCGGACCTGGCCCACGACGTGCGCCTCGCCTGCCACGGGCTCGACACGCACGACAACGACTTCGTGATCGGGCTCATCGGGCGCGAGCTCCACCCGCTGTCCCACCTGGTGCAGGCCATGCGCCGGACCGCGCAGACCTCCCAGTATCTCCAGAGTCTGGGGCCCTTCTTCGTGGGTCACGTGCTCTGGCAGAGCCCGTCGCGGTGAGCGGGCGCGCCATCGCGGAGCGCGTGCGCCGGGCCCTGTGCGCGGTCCTGCTCGTGGCGGCCGCGGTCGTGCCCGCCGGGTGCGCGCCGCTGCCGCCCGCGCGCCAGGTCACCGACATCAGCCTTCTCGCCGGGCGCTGGCAGGGACAGATCGCGTTCAGCCGTGCCCCGTACCAGCTCTTCTACCTCACGATCAACCCGGACAGCACCCTGGTGGCGTCGTGGGACGGCGTGACCCGCTGGGGCAAGGTCACGATCGAGGGCGGTCGGGCTCGCTTCAACTTCTACATCTGGAGCGGCAACCTCGACTACCTCGAAGGCGGCGGCGACCGCGTCATCCTCCTCAAGGAGGACTTCTCCCACTGGGACGCGATCGTCCGGCCCCTCACGTAGGGAACTCGGAGGGGGGCTCCGCCCCCCTTCCGAACCTCCCCCCAGGTACTGGATGCGCGGGCGGAGCCCGTGCTCGAAGCGGACTGACCCGCCGCCTCCACGTCGTCCGAGGGTTACTTGGGCAGACTGCTAGGGCGGCCGGCGGCCTCCCACGCGGCGAGATTGGCCTCGATCTGTCTCGCGTGGATCTCGAGATGCTCGGCGTAGATCCCGAGCCAGTCCAGCGCGGTGTAGCGGCCCGACGCGGTGTGGCGGCCTTCTCGCGTCCAGGCCTCCTCGGGCAGGCGCCGGAGGATCGCCGCGGTGTTGGCGCGCACCGCGCGCACGGTGGCCAGCGCGACGTCCACCGGATGCCCGTGATAGTCCAGCGCGACCGCCCACACGTTCTCGTCGTAGCCCAGGACCAGCGGCTCGGGCTCGCAGACCACGTAGCGGATGCGGGCCGCCCCATTGGTCTCCGAATCCGCGCAGTGGCAGGCCACCTCGTGAGCGGACCACTCGCCGGGGGCCGGGCGCCACTTGCGCGCCTCGGCGGGGACGCGGGCCAGGGCCGCCTCCAGGCGCGCGGGGCCGTCGACGTACTGCTGGATCAGGTGCTCTCGCTCGGTTCGGGTGAGGCTCATCGATGATCTCCTTCCGGATGCGGGTGATGGCGCCGGCCCTGGCCGTCGCCTGGATGCTCCTCGGGGCCGCGGCCCACGCCCAGCCCGAGCCGGGAACCGCGCGCATCGACCACGCGGGCCTGCAGGGTCTGCTCACGACGCTCGGCTACCAGCCGCGCGAGGTGCGCAACGAAGCGGGGCCCGAGTACGAGATCGTCCTGCGCCCGCCCACCGGCCTCGCGGTCACGACTCGCGTGACCCTCTCGAAGGACGGCACGCTGGTCTGGCTGGTGGCCTGGCTCAAGAAGGTCCCGCCCGGCCGGACCATCAACGGCAACGCGGTCCTCAACATGCTGATCGAGAACGACGCGATCGGCCCCACCCACTTCTCCTACAACGAGGCCCGGCGCTGGTTCTTCCTCAACAAGCCGGTGCCGAACCAGGGGCTGACCGCCGAGCGCCTGCGGGCCGAGATCCAGCAACTCGGGGTGACCATCGCGCGGACCGAGGCCCTCTGGGACTTCGACCGCTGGAAGTGACCCCTCAGGGCAAGGGCGCGGACAAGTCCGAGCGCCCCATCAGGTAGCGATCCACCCCGCGGGCGGCGCTCCGGCCCTCCGCGATGGCCCACACGATCAGGGACTGGCCGCGCTGCATGTCTCCCGCGGTGAACACGCCGGGCACGCTCGTCATCCAGTGCTCGTCGCGCTTGACGTTCCCCCGGTCGGTGAGGGTGACGCCGAGTTGCTCGAGCAGCCCCGGCCGCTCGGGCCCCACGAATCCCATCGCCAGCAGCACCAGCTCACCGGGCAGCACGAACCTCGAGTCCGGCACCTCCTGGAACACGAGACGGCCGCCCTCGCGCACCGGCTCCACGCGCGCCACCTCGAGCGCCTTCACGCGCCCGCGCTCGTCTCCGACGAAGCGGACGGTGGAGACCGAGTAGACCCGCTCGCCGCCCTCCGCGTGAGCGGAGGAGACGCGGTAGATGTTCGGCCACTGGGGCCACGGGTTGTCGGCGGCGCGCGTGTCCGGCGGGCGCGGCAGGATCTCGAGCTGGTGCACCTCGAGCGCGCCCTGCCGGTGCACGGTGCCCAGGCAGTCGGCGCCGGTGTCGCCGCCCCCGATGATGACGACGCGCTTGCCCTGGGCGCTGATCAAGGCCTCGTCGGGCACCGGGTCGCCCTCGCAGCGCCGGTTCTGGGGCGTGAGGTAGTCCATCGCGAAGTGCACGCCGTCGAGCTCCCGCCCGGGAATCGGCAGGTCGCGGGGGGCGCAGGCGCCGCC
>DATFUK010000356.1:0-5921 GCA_035260865.1 Candidatus Methylomirabilota bacterium
CTGCTGCTCACCAAGGGCGTGCCGCTCGAGGGCGCGTCGATCATCGCGCGCGAGTGCGCGGCCGAGGCCGAACGGCGCGGGGTGCCGGCCGACGTGGTGAAGCGCGCGCGTGATTTCCTGCGCAACCCCGGGATCAGCGTGCTGCCGGAGGCCCGCGCGGCGTGCGGCGCCGCGCGCGTCCACGCCATGCACGACCCGACCGAGGGCGGCGTCGCGACCGCGTGCTGGGAGCTGGCGCAGGCCGCCGACGTGGGGCTCCACGTGGACCGCGAGCGCATCCCGGTGCTGCGCGAGGGCCGCGTGCTCTGCGAGGCCTTCGGTCTCGACCCGCTGGGCACCATCGCCTCGGGCTCGCTGCTCCTCGCGGTGGATCCGGCGGACGCCGCGGGTGTGACCGCGGCCTGCCGCGCCGTGGGCGTGGACTGCGCGCAGATCGGCCGCGTCACGGAAGCCTCGCAGGGGGTGAGCCTCGCCACCGCGGGCCGCGCACGCCCCATGCCGACGTTTCCCCAGGATCAGATCACCCGCATCTTTTCGGAGGGCTAGGATGCCCCAGATCGGTTACGCGCATCGTCAGGCCCCCATGGGCCGCCGCGGCATGGTGGCCGCCTGTCACCCGCTCGCCTCGCTGGCCGGTGTGGACGTGCTGAAGTCGGGCGGCAACGTGGTGGACGCGGCCATCGCCACCAACGCGGTGCTCGCGGTCACCCAGCCCAACTTCTGCGGCGCGGGCGGCGACATCTTCTGCCTCTACTACGAGGCGGCGACCAAGCGCGTGCACTTCCTGGGCGGCGCGGGCCGCTCCGGCGCCCGCGCCACGCTGGACGAGCTGGGCCGGCGGGGCCTCACCGTGGTGCCCAACGTCGGACCGGGCTCGGTGTCGGTCCCCGGCGCGACGCGCGGCTGGCGGATGCTGCTCGATCGCTTCGGCACCCGTCCGCTGCCCTCGCTGCTCGAGCCGGCGATCCACTACGCGGGCGAGGGCTTCCCGCTCTCCGACGTGGTCGCGCAGGCCATCCGCGAGAAGGCGCCCGCCGCCGACGATCCGGAGTGGCACCGTGTCTTCGTGCCCGGCGGCAAGCTCCCGCGGACCGGCGACTGCTTCCGCCAGCCCGACCTCGCGCGCACCCTCACCGACCTGGGCGGGGAGCCCGAGCTCTTCTACAAGGGCCGCGTGGCGCGCTCCATCGCGGAGCGCATGGCCGGCGAGGGCTTCCTGACCGCGGAGGACCTGGCCGCGCACGAGGGCGAGTGGGGCGAGCCGATCTCGTCCACCTACCGCGGCTACACGATCTATGAAACGCCGCCGCCCACCCAGGGCATGGCCGCGCTGCTGACTCTCAACCTGCTCGAGGGCTTCGATCTCACGCGGTACGAGGTCCACTCGCCCGAGCACCTGCACCTGCTGATCGAGCTGACCAAGCTGGCCTACGCCGATCGCAACCGCTGGATCGCCGATCCGGCGCACGCGCGGGTGCCGGTGGAGGCGCTGCTGAGCAAGAAGTACGCGGAGAAGCGGCGGCGGGCCTTCGACCCGGTCCGCGCGCAGGATCACACGTGGGGCGCGATCGACGGCGACACCACCGGCTTCGTGGTGGCCGACGGGCGCGGCAACATCATGAGCGTCATCCAGAGCCTCTACAGATCGTTCGGCTCGGTCGTGGTCGCGCCGGGCACCGGCGTGGTGCTGCAGAACCGCGGCGCCTACTTCAATACCGACCCGGCACATCCCAACTGCTTCGCCCCCGGCAAGCGGCCGTTCCACACCCTGATCGCCTGCGTGGTCACGAAGGGCGACGAGCCGGTATTGGGCTACTCGAACATGGGTGGCGACGGCCAGGCGATGTTCCACGCCCAGTCGCTCACCAACGCGCTCGACTACGGCATGGAGATCCAGGAGGCCATCGAGCGCCCGCGGTTCGTCGCGGGGCCGATCGATCTGGGCGACGTCGCGGATCAAGTGCGGATCGAGAGCCGGGTGCCCGCGGCCACCCGCGAGGCGCTCGGGCGCCTCGGCCACAACGTCACGCCGGTGTCCGACTTCTTCATGCGCATGGGCCACGCCCACGGCATCACGCTGACCAACGGCACCCTACGCGGTGGCGCGGATCCCCGCGGCGACGGCGCCGCGATCGGCTTCTGATGGTCACGCGGCGCGTGCGCTCGCTCCTGGCCGGCCTCGCGGTCGCCGGCCTGCTCGTGGGCCCGGCGGGCGCCTCGGCCGAGGAGTGGGGCGGCATCGAGCCCGGCCTCACCACCATCGACCAGGTGCGCGCGCGGTACGGCGCGCCGAGCAAGGAGACGCGCGCGAAGGTGGAGGGTCACGACACCATCCAGTGGGTCTTCGAGGACGCGCGCGCCCCGGGCGGCGTCCAGACCCTGACGGTGGACTTCGGCCTGCTCACGCCCCAGGGCTACAAGCAGACGGTGGTGCGCGCGTTCCGGATCGTGCCCAAGCCCAAGATCTTCGCCAAGAATACCGTCGCGCAGGCCTGGGGCGCGCCGGACGCCATCGCCATGCAGAACGGGCAGGAGACCTTCTTCTACAAGTCGGGCCTCGTCGTTATCTTCACCCAGGACGGGACCGACACGGTGCTGATGACGTTCACGCCGCCGCAGCCCGACGCTCCGGCTCCCGCCACGCCCCGGCGCTAGATGATCGATCAGCTCATGGCGCTGGACCCCGGCGGCCGGGGCATCGGCGCGTTCTTCGTGCGCGGCGGCGCCACCACGGCGGCGCGGGCGCTCCAGCGGAGCCGCCGCGTGATGCTGACCACGGGCTTCATGGTCGGCCCCGGCCTACCCGAGACCGACGGGCCGCCCGGCGCCGCGTGCCTCGGCCGTGCGCTGCGCGCGCTCGGGGCGGATGTCACCTACGTCACCGACGCTGTGGCGCTGCCGCCGCTCCAGGCCTCGCTGAAGATCCTGGGCGAGCCCGCCGCCGTGCTGACCTTCCACGTGCCGCGCGCCGCCGGCGGCGGGGCCCAGCCCGGCGCCGCGCGCGCGGCCGCCCGCCGGCTGCTGGCCGAGCACAAGCCGACCCACCTCGTTGCGATCGAGCGGCCGGGCCGGGCCCGCGACGGACACTATCGGAGCGCGCGCGGCCAGTCGCTCACCGAATGGAACGGTCCGCTCGACGAGCTGTTCCTGGCTGCGCCCGCGCGCACGGTCACGGTGGGCATCGGCGACGGTGGCAACGAGATCGGCATGGGCACGGTGCACGCCCGGGTGGCCCGCGCCGGGGCCGTCTTCCGCGCCATCGCCTCGGTGGTGAAGGTGCGGCACCTGGTGGTCGCGGGCGTGTCCAACTGGGGCGCGTACGGCGTCGTCACCGAGCTGGCCCGCCTGGCCGGCCGCCCGCTGTTGCACACCGCCGAGGAGGAGGAAGCGATGGTGCGCGCCTGTGTGGACGCGGGCGCGGTGGACGGTCTCACCCGGCGCGCCGAACCCACCGTGGACGGCTTGCCTTTGCCGGCCCATATCGGCATGCTTGAGCTGCTGCGCACGCTGGAATCACCCCGCGGTACCGGAGGCCCGAAGAAATGACCAGTGCGTCGTCCAAGGTGGTCGAGACCTATCACGCCATGCATCCCAAGTCGGCCGCGCTCTACGAGCGCGCGCGGGCCATCATCCCCGGCGGCGTCACCCACGACGGGCGGCACATGAAGCCGTTCCCGGTCTACGTGGAGCGCGCGCTGGGCTCGCACAAGTGGGACGTGGACGGCCACGACTACGTGGATTACTGGATGGGCCACGGCGCGCTCTTCCTGGGTCACTGCCACCCGAAGGTGGTGAAGGCCATCCAGGACCAGGCCGCCAAGGGCACCCACTTCGGCGCCAGCCACGAGCTCGAGGTGCGCTGGGCCGAGCTGATCACCAGGCTGATCCCCTCGGCCGAGATGGTGCGCTTCGCCATGTCGGGCACCGAGGCCACGCACCTGGCCCTGCGCATCGCGCGCGCCTTTACCGGGCGCAACAAGGTGGTGAAGTTCCAGGGGCACTTCCACGGCTGGCACGATGGCGTCGTTGCCGCGGTGAATCCGCCGTACGACGTGCCGATGTCGGCCGGCGTGCCCGAATCGGTGCTCGATCAGCTCCTCGTGTGCCCGCCCAACGACATCAAGTCGGTGGATACGATGCTGGAGCGCGGTGACGTCGCGGCGGTGATCCTGGAGCCGGCGGGCGGTCAGTCCGGCACCACCCCCACGATCCCGGGCTATCTCCAGGAGCTGCGCAGCCTCACCACCCGGCACAAGGTGGTGCTGATCTTCGACGAGGTGATCACCGGCTTTCGCTACGCGCCGGGTGGCGCCCAGGCCTACTTCGGCGTGACCCCGGACATGACCACGCTGGCCAAGATCGTGGCCGGCGGCATGCCCGGCGCCGCGGTCGTGGGCAAGAAGGAGCTGCTCTCGATGATGGCCCACCGCGGCGAGCCGGTCTTCGACCGGAGTCAGCGCGTGGCCCAGAACGGCACGTTCAACTCCAACCCGGTGTGCGCCGCCGCTGCCATCGCCACGCTCGAGCTGGTGGCCGACGGCGCGCTGCACGCGCGCGCGAACAAGGCGGGCGATGAGCTGCGCTCGGGCCTGTCGGATGCGATGAAGCGCGCCGGCGTCCCCGGCACCTGCTTCGGCGAGGCGTCCATCTTCCACGTCTCGTTCGAGGGCAAGCCCGGCCTCGCCGGCTTCGATCGCCCGCGCCGCGGCGATCTCTACCACCTGCTGCGCTGCGCCTTGCTCAACAATGGGGTGGACTGCGCCAGCCACCACGGCTGGATCTCCGCCGTCCACAGCGACGCCGACATCGAGCGCACCATCGCGGCCCACGAGAAGGCCTTCCGCGAGATGGCGGCCGACGGCGTGTTCAAGGGCATGTAGTGGACGAGGTCCAGCGCCGCGCCAAGCTCCAGGAGGTGTACGACCTGGCGCAGGGATCCGAGGAGTTCGACGGCGGCATCACCTGGGAGCCCGAGACCGAGGCTCTCGTGGTGGGCAACTGGGCCTTCTTCGCCATCGACGAGATCGGCGACCTGGCGCTCTCGTTTCACCTCGACTCACATCCGGTCGCGGTGGCCAAGCTGACGCGGTTCCTGGTGACACACGAGGTGCCCTTCGTGCTCCACGAGGCCTTCACGGTGGACGACGACGATCGCATCGTGTTCGAGTCCGACACCGGCGCCGAGTTCGACGAGCGCGGCAAGCCCCAGGCCTGACTCGCTCGCCCTCTCCCCTCGGGGGAGAGGGCAGGGTGAGGGGCGGTGATGGGCCGTTTTCGGCAGTCTCCGTAGACACTTCCACCCCCTTCTGCTATCCTCGAAAACTCGTGGTGGGCTGGTAGCTCAGTTGGTAGAGCACAGGACTGAAAATCCTGGTGTCGGCGGTTCAATCCCGTCCCAGCCCACCATTCTTTTCTCGCCCGCCCGCAAGGACTTAGCACGCGTCGCCCGGGCCCGCCGCGTGCGCTCCACACGGCTGACTCGGACAGTACTCGGACTGACACGCTTCGTGTGGGTTGTCGTGGCCAGCGGAATGACGGGGGTCGCAGGCGCTTGGGTCTCGTGAAGCGCTTGCAGCTTCGCGGCCCCTTCCTTCAGCATCGTCTCGTCTACGATTGCGTAGCGCCGGTAGATGCTCTCCGTCTTGTGCCCGACCATCTTCATGGCCGTCGACCTGGGTACGCCCGCCCGCTCGAGGTTCCGGACAGCGGTCCGGCGGAAGTCATGGGGAATGCGGCCCGATAGACCAGCATCCTTGCAGGCCGTCAGCCACGCGCGGCGGAAGGACACTTGATCGGCCGGCCTTACGCCGAGGAGACGTGCCGCCGGCCGCGGCCGCACTCGACCCTCTAGCGAGGAGGCCCAGAAAGCGGCGTCGAGATCGGCTGCCAGGTGGCTGACCTGACGGCGGCAGTAGCCAGGA
>DATFUK010000357.1:0-2800 GCA_035260865.1 Candidatus Methylomirabilota bacterium
CGCACGGTGTTGCAGTACTCGTAGCTGTGCTGCGGCATCGAGTAGGCGTTGACGTCGCCGGTCTCGATGATGAGCTGCGCGGAGGCGAGCTGGATCGTGTCGATGATCTGGCGGTGGCCGCGGCCGGACTTGAGCAGCGCCACGATCAGGTCGATGAAGGCCGGCTCCTGGCCGCTCAGGATCGCCTGCTGGAGTGCGAGCGACTCCACCGGGGTCAGCGCCGCGTCATTGGCAAGCAGCTCGCGGTCCCGGTTGTCGAGGAAATTCTGGACGACCAGGCAGCCCATCTCGTAGGTCGAGTACCAGCGCGGCCCCACCGCGATGTCGGGCACGCCCGCGTAGAGCATGGCGTGCGCGTTCCGCCAGCCGACCGCGCGGGCGATCTCGACGGTCGCGCGGGCGCGGTAGGACTTGTGGCCGGTGGTGTAGGAGCGGTTGTGGAGCACGCGATCCTGCACGTCGATCAGTCCCGCGAACACGAGCTGGGCGAGCAGCGCGGTGCGCTTCGCCTCGTCGTCCACCGCCTCGTCCCACAGGCCGAGAAAGACCCGATAAGCGTTGATGACCTCGCCGCGCTGCACGAGGGTGAGCCACGTGTTGAGCTTCTCCGGCCACGTGCCCTCGATGGGCAGGGGTGCCTGGTCCGGCCAGTGCACCTCGGGCAGGGGCGGCTTGCCCTCGAACTTGATCTCGTAGAGCCGCACGTAGTGTCCCGGCATCTTGCCCAGAAGCTGGTTCCACGGATCGAGGCCGGTCGGCATGTACCAGATGGTCTGGGCGTAGGGCAGGTAGGCCAGCTCCCGCGGCATCAAGGGCATCAGGTCGAGGCTGGCGCGCGAGCTGAGCAGGCAGTGGTCGTTGTTGACGAACCGCGGCACACCATCGTCGAGGCGCTGGTGGTAGGGCACGTGCGTGTAGGGCGCGTGGATGCGCACGATCTGGCCGGCCAGCTCCGCGAGCGGGACCTGCGCCCGCACCAGGTCGTAGAAGATGTCGCTGGCGCCCTTCTGGTCCCGCTCCAGGATCTTCTCCTCGAGCCGCGCATAGGCAGTGCTGATCTCGGGACGCACGGACCGGTCGACGGAGAGGGCCATGGGGACGCTCCTTTGCGAGTTGCCGAAACTGTGTCACGCCCCGGCGGGGCCTGTCAATTGGCCGGGCTTGGCGACGGGCCCGCGGTCTGCTAGGCTCCGGCCGACATGGCGACCGCGATCGCGCCGAGCGTGCAGGGCCTCAAGCAGGTCGCCTGGCTCGACTGCCCGGGTGGCGGCCAGGTCTCCGTCGACGGGACCATCGCCTACGTCG
The DNA here is from genome assembly GCA_035260865.1 of Candidatus Methylomirabilota bacterium. Classification (GTDB taxonomy): domain Bacteria; phylum Methylomirabilota; class Methylomirabilia; order Rokubacteriales; family CSP1-6; genus CAMLFJ01. Next base: position 1,306 of record DATFUK010000357.1, read on the forward strand.
CCCACATGAAGGCGCCGCACGGCACCAGCATCGTGGACGTGAGCGACCCGGCCCGGCCCCGGACGCTGGCCACCGTCGAGGTGCCGCCCCAGACCCACTCGCACAAGGTACGCGCGGCCAACGGGCTCATGCTCGTGAACCGCGAGGCCCAGCCCGCGCACCAGCCCCCGGCCGGCGTCGGCGGCGGGCTCGTGATCTACGATGTGTCCACCCCGAGCAAGCCGCGCGAGATCACGTTCTGGAAGTGCGGCGGCGCGGGCGTGCACCGCTTCACCTTCGACGGGCGCTACGCCTACATCTCCCCCGAGATGGACGGCTACGTCGGCAACATCGTGATGATCCTGGACCTCCAGGACCCCGCGAAGCCCCGGGAGGTCGGCCGCTGGTGGATGCCCGGGCAATGGACCGGGGGCGGGGAGACGCCGGCCTGGTCGGGGCGCCATCACCGCTGCCACCACCCGATCCGCTCGGACAACCGGCTCTACGTGAGCTACTGGCACGGCGGCTTCGTGATCCTCGACATCGAGGACATGGCGAAGCCCCGCTTCGTCTCCGGGCTCGACTGGAGCCCGCCCTACATCACCCCGACCCACACCGCGCTGCCGCTGCCGTTCCCGCTCCACGGCCGCCGGATCATGCTGGCCGCCGACGAGGACGTGGCCAAGACCGCGCCGGGGCCACCGTCGTTCATGTGGCTCGTGGACATCACCGACGAGCGCCACCCGGTGCCGATCTCGACCTTCCAGGTGCCCGGGGTGAACGGCGACCCGCAGCCCGAGTTCACCGGCTGCCACCAGCCCTGCGAGCGGGTGACCGGCACCGAGATCCCGGTGGCCTGGTTCGCCCACGGCCTCCGGATCGTGGACGTCGCCAACCCGCACGCCCCGCGCGAGGTCGCCCATTTCCTGCCCGAGCCGCCCGCCGGCCACGCCCGCGTCTCCAGCAACGACGTCGAGGTGGATGGGCGGGGCCTTCTGTACCTGATCGACCGAGGCCGAGGTTTGCACATCCTGGAGCGGACTTAGCCGACCCGCCGTCCGTTTCACACATGCCCTTGGGCGGTGTCTTCAGGGCATGAACAACCGAACGGACCACGGCTTCCTGATCCTGGCCGATGTCTCCGGCTTCACCGCTTTCGTCACCACCACCGAGCTCGAGCACGGCTCCGATATCATCGCGGCCCTGCTCGACGAGGTGGTCGGCCACCTCTCGCCGCCGCTCGAGATCCAGGAGATCGAGGGCGACGCGGTGTTCGCGCTCGGTGGAGAAGCTGCTCCGCTGCCCAAGGACCGGCTGATCGAGGTCCTGGAAGAGGCCTTCGCGGCCTTCAAGAGCCGGCAGCGGGTGATGCAGGCCGACGACAGCTGTCGCTGCGGCGCGTGCCAGCAGACCGGGACGCTCGATCTGAAGATGGTAGTCCACCACGGCCCATTCCTGCGCCACACGGTGGGCGGGCGGAACCGGGTGACCGGCACCGCGGTCATCCTGGTCCACC
>DATFUK010000358.1:0-3025 GCA_035260865.1 Candidatus Methylomirabilota bacterium
GGGTCGTCGGCCAGCTTCCCCCCGCCCGCCTTGCCGCGCCCGCCCGCGTGCACCTGAGCCTTCACCACCACCTTGCCGCCCAGCGTCTGGGCGATGGCGCGGGCCTGGGCCGGCGTGTCGGCCACGTCCCCGTTCGGCACGGGCACGCCGAAGCCCTTCAGGAGCGTCTTGCCCTGATACTCGTGGACCTTCATGCGCTCAGGGCGTCGCCTTCGTGTGGCCCCGGAGCTTGCGCACCACCCACACGATGGGATCGAAGTTGTCGGCCATCCGCTCCTTGAGCGGAATGATGCCGTTGTCAGTGATGTGGATGTGCTCGGGACAGACCTCGGTGCAGCACTTCGTGATGTTGCAGAGCCCGACCCCGCCCTGGTCGCGGATGAACTCGGTCCGGTCGCGCGTGTCGAGCGGGTGCATCTCGAGCCCGGCGATCTTGATGAAGAAGCGCGGGCCGGAGAAGCGCTTCTTGAGATCGTGGTCGCGGATGACGTGGCAGACGTCCTGGCAGAGGAAACACTCGATGCACTTGTGGAACTCCTGCCCGCGCTCGATGTCCTCCTGCATCATCCGGTACTTGCCGTCCGCATCCGGCGGCTTGAGCCGGAGCGGCGGCACCTGCTTGGCCTTCTCGTAGTTGTAGGAGACGTCGGTGACCAGATCGCGGATGATCGGGAACGTCCGGATCGGCGCCACCGAGATCGGCTCGTCCTCCTTGAAGATGTCCATCCGGGTCATGCACATGAGGCGCGGCTTGCCGTTGATCTCCGCGCTACAGGAGCCGCACTTGCCCGCCTTGCAGTTCCAGCGGCAGGCCAGGTCCGGAGCCTGGGTGGCCTGGATGCGGTGGATGACGTCGAGCACGACCATCCCCACCCCGCTCTCGACCTTGTACTCCTTGAAGTCGCCGCCGGCGGGGTCGCCGCGGAACACCCGCATCGTGAAGTTCGGCATCACTTCCGCTCCTGGAAGAGGGCTTTGAGCTCGGGGGGCATCTGGGGCAGCGGCTCGCGCCGCAGGTCCACCCGATCGCCCTGCTGCCGGGCGACCAGGTTCACGGCCCCCCAGGTGTCGTCGGTATACGGGTGATCCTCGCGGGTGTGCCCGCCGCGGCTCTCCTTGCGCTCCAGCGCGGCGAGCGCGCAGCACTCCGCCACGGTGAGGAGCGAGGCGAGATCGAGCGCGGTGTGCCAGCCCGGGTTGTAGATCCGCCCGCCCTCGACGCGCACCTTGGCCGCGCGCTGCTTGAACGCCTCGAGCTTCTTGAGCGCCTCCTTGAGCTCGGCCTCGACCCGGATGATGCCGACCAGGGTGTGCATGGTCTCCTGCAGCTCGGTCTGGATCGCGTAGGGATTCTCGCCGCCCGAGCGGTCGAAGGGCTCGAGCATCGTCCGGGCGATGGACTCCACTTGCCCCGCGTCCACCGTGAGCCGACCGCCCAGGTTCTTGCAGTAGAGCGCGGCGTGCAGGCCCGCGCGCCGCCCGAACACGAGGAGGTCGCCCAGCGAGTTGCCACCGAGCCGGTTGCTGCCGTGGAGTCCCCCCGCCACCTCGCCGGCCGCGAAGAGCCCGGGCACCGTGGCCGCGGTGGAGTCCGCGTCCACCCGCACCCCGCCCATCACGTAGTGCATGGTCGGGCCCACTTCCATGGGCTCCTTGGTGATGTCCACCCCGGCCAGCTCCTTGAACTGGTGGTACATCGAGGGCAGGCGCTTGCGGATGTAGTCGGCGGGCCGCCGCGTGCAGATGTCGAGGAAGACGCCGCCGTGCGGGGTGCCGCGGCCCGCCTTCACCTCCGAGTTGATCGCGCGCGCCACTTCGTCGCGAGGGAGCAGGTCGGGGGTCCGCCGGTTGTTCTTCTTGTCGAGATACCAGCGGTCGGCTTCCTCGTGGTTGTCCGCGGTCTCCCCTTTGAAGAACTCGGGGATGTAGTTGAACATGAAGCGCTCGCCCGCGGTGTTCTTGAGGGTGCCGCCGTCGCCGCGCACGCCCTCGGTCACCAGGATGCCGTGCACCGAGGGCGGCCACACCATCCCGGTCGGGTGGAACTGGACGAACTCCATGTCGATCAGGTCGGCGCCCGCCCAGTAGGCGAGCGACTGCCCGTCGCCGGTGTACTCCCAGGAGTTCGACGTGTACTTCCACGCCTTGCCGATGCCGCCGCTGGCCAGCACCACCGCCTTGGCCTTGAAGAGCACGAACTTCCCGGTGTTGCGCCAGTAGCCGAAGGCACCCGCCACCCGCTCGCCGTCCTTGATCAGCCGCTCGATCTTGCACTCCATGTACACGTCGATCGGCTGGTGGATCGCGTGGTACTGGAGCGTGCGGATCATCTCGAGGCCGGTGCGGTCGCCCACGTGGGCGAGGCGCGCGTAGCGGTGGCCGCCGAAGTCGCGCTGGAGGATCAGGCCGTCCTTGGTGCGGTCGAAGAGGGCCCCGTAGCGCTCGAGCTCCAAGACGCGCTCCGGGCTCTCCTGGGCGTGGAGCTGGGCCATGCGCCAGTTGTTGAGCATCTTGCCGCCGCGCATGGTGTCGCGGAAGTGCACCTGCCAGTTGTCTTCCGGCCACACGTTGCCCATGGCCGCCGCGATGCCGCCCTCCGCCATGACGGTGTGGGCCTTGCCGAGGAGCGACTTGCAGACGAGGCCGACCGACACCCCCTGGGCCGCCGCCTCGATGGCCGCGCGCAGCCCGGCCCCGCCCGCCCCGATGACCAGGACGTCGTGCTCGTGCGTCTCGTATTCCACGGTCGCCATCAGATGATCCTCCAGTCGCGGATGATCCCCATGGAGACGAGCCGGATGTAGACATCCGTCAGGCCCACGCTGAAGAGGGACAGCCAGGCGAACATCGGATGCTTCTCGTTGAGCCGGGTGATCCCGCGCCACAGGCTGTAGCGCACCGGGGCCTTGGAGAAGATGTCCACCGCCCCGCCGCACACGTGCCGGCAGGAGTGGCACGAGAACGTGTAGCCGGCCAGGAACACCACGTTGATCCACATCACGATGGTCCCGACCCCGATGCCGAA
>DATFUK010000359.1:0-3146 GCA_035260865.1 Candidatus Methylomirabilota bacterium
GGGTCGTCGATCGGCCAGCACTGGATGTACCAGGGCCGGCACGTCCTGATCGTCTTCGATGACCTGACCAAGCAGGCCGAGGCCTACCGCGCGATCTCGCTGCTGCTGCGCCGGCCGCCGGGCCGTGAAGCCTACCCGGGCGATGTGTTCTACCTGCATTCCCGGCTGCTCGAGCGCTGTGCCAAGCTCTCCGACGATCTCGGCGCCGGATCGATGACCGGCCTGCCCATCGTCGAGACCAAGGGCAATGACGTCTCGGCGTACATCCCGACCAACGTCATCTCCATCACGGACGGGCAGATCTTCCTGGAGACCGACCTGTTCAACTCTGGTGTCCGCCCCGCGATCAACGTCGGCATCTCGGTCTCGAGGGTCGGCGGTAATGCGCAGGTCAGGGCCATGAGGAAGGTGGCGGGTGGCCTGAAGCTCGCCCTGTCGCAATTCCGGGATCTCGAGGCGTTCGCCGCGTTCGCCTCGGACCTTGACGCCGCGTCTCGCGCTCAGCTTGACCGCGGTGCGCGGCTGGTTGAGCTGCTGAAGCAGGGTCAGTACAGTCCGTACCCCGTGGAGCGCGAGGTGGTCTCGATCTGGGCCGGCACCACCGGCATGCTCGACGATGTGCCGGTGGAGGACGTCGGCCGCTTCGAGTCCGAGCTGCTCGACTACATCCAGCGCGAGCACCCCGGCATCTACGACGCGATCAGGGAAACCGGCGACCTGTCCGAGGACACCGTCACTGCGCTGAAGGACACTCTCGAGGAGTTCCGTCGTACCTTCGAGACCAGCTCGGGCGAGCTCCTGGTCACCGACGAGCCAGTCGAGCCGGTGGAGGAAGCCGAGATCGAGCACGAGGGCATTCCCAGAGTCCGACCGCGAGCGGCGAAGAAGTAGCCCATGGGAGCAGAGCTACGCGCGGTCAGGCGGCGGATCAGCACGGTCAAGTCCACCGCCAAGATCACCAAGGCCCAGGAACTCATAGCGTCGTCGCGGATCATCAAGGCCCAGCAGCGCGCGCATGCCGCCGGTCCCTACGCCCGGGAGATCACGGCGGCCGTCGAGGCCGTGGTCAGCAGGTCGGCCAACGTCAATCACCCCTTGACGACCGAGCCGGCGAACCCGACCAGGGCAGCGGTGCTGATCCTCACCAGCGACCGGGGCTTCGCCGGCGGGTACAACGCCAGCGTGCTGCGTGAGGCGCAGGCGCTGCACGGCAGGCTGGCCGAGCGCGGCCTGGAATCGGTGCCCTTCGTCTCCGGACGTAAGGGGCTCGGCTGGCACCGGTTCAGGGGCCGGGAGATGGCGGGCGAGTGGAGCGGGTTCTCCGATACCCCGAGGCACAGTGACGCGAGCAAGATCACCAGCGCCCTGCTGGAGGCGTTCGACATGCCCGCCGACGAAGGCGGCGTCGACGAGATCTTCATGGTCTACACCGAGTTCGTTTCGATGCTGACCCAGCGGCCCGTGGTGCACAGGCTGCTGCCGCTCGAGATCGTCGAGCGGGTCGTGGAGCGGGTGCCGATTCCCGTATACGAATTCGAGCCCTCGCCCGAGGCCGTGCTGAACCAGCTGTTGCCGTGGTACGTCGAGAGCCGGATCTTCCACGCGCTGCTCGACTCGGCCGCGGCAGAGATCGCGGCCAGGCGGCGGGCGATGAAGTCGGCGACCGACAACGCCAACGAGCTGCTCGAGTCGCTCACCAGGGAAGCCAACAAGGCCAGGCAGGCAGAGATCACGCAGGAAATCAGCGAGATCGTGGGCGGCGCGAACGCGCTGGCCGAGACGATCAGTGGGAGTAAGTGAGCATCATCATGACCGCTACCGCAGAGCACGCAGCCGCCGCCGGCGGAATCGACGGGCAGAACACCGGGCGGGTGGCCCGGGTTATCGGACCGGTCGTCGACATCGAGTTCGCTGCCCAGGACATGCCGGACATCTATAACGCGCTGCACGTCGACGTGACGCTGGGCGGCGAGACCAGCACGCTGACACTGGAAGTGGCCCTGCACATCGGTGACAACACGGTCCGCGCGATTTCGATGCGCCCGACCGACGGCCTGGTGCGCGGCGCCACCGTCATCGACACCGGCGGCCCGATCACGGTGCCGGTCGGCGACGTGACCAAGGGCCACGTGTTCAATGTGCTCGGAGAGACGCTCGACGTCCCGACGGAGACGCTAAAAGTGACCGAGCGCTGGCCGATCCACCGCCCCGCCCCGCCCCTTGACCAGCTCGAGCCGAGGACGGAGATGTTCGTCACGGGCATCAAGGTCCTCGATCTGCTCACGCCGTACGTGTCGGGCGGGAAGATCGGCCTGTTCGGCGGCGCCGGCGTGGGAAAGACCGTGCTGATCCAGGAGATGATCCGCCGGGTCGCGAAGAACTTCGGCGGCGTGTCGGTGTTCGCCGGGGTGGGGGAACGGACCCGCGAGGGCAACGACCTGTACCTGGAGATGACCGAGTCTGGCGTGCTCGAGGACACCGCGCTGGTGTTCGGCCAGATGGATGAGCCGCCGGGCACCAGGCTGCGGGTCGGCCTGTCCGCCCTGACCATGGCCGAGTACTTCCGCGATGTCCAGAAGCAGGACGTGCTGCTGTTCATCGACAACATTTTCCGCTTCACCCAGGCCGGTTCTGAGGTATCCACGCTGCTCGGCCGGATGCCGTCGGCCGTGGGTTATCAGCCGACGCTGGCCGACGAGATGGGCCAGCTGCAGGAGCGGATCACCTCGACCCGCGGACACTCGATTACGTCGATGCAGGCGATCTACGTGCCAGCGGACGACATCACGGACCCGGCACCCCACACCACATTCGCCCACCTCGACGCGACGACGGTGCTCTCCCGTTCGATCACGGAGAAGGGCATCTACCCGGCCGTGGACCCGCTGGACTCCACCTCGCGGATCCTGGACCCCAAGTACGTCGGCCGGGAGCACTACGAGGTGGCGCGCGAGGTGCAGCGGATTCTGCAGCGGTACAAGGAGCTGCAGGACATCATCGCCATCCTGGGCATCGACGAGCTCTCGGAAGAGGACAAGGTCACTGTCCAGCGGGCCAGGCGGATCGAGCGGTTCCTCTCGCACCCGATGTACGTGGCCGAGCAGTTCACCGGTCAGCCCGGCGTGTTCGTCCCGCTCGAGGAGACC
>DATFUK010000360.1:0-3856 GCA_035260865.1 Candidatus Methylomirabilota bacterium
TTCTACGGCCTCGGGGTCGTCGTCTACCGCGTCTACTACACCAGCTTCGAGCGACGCGGGGAGGAGTCGCTGCGAGGACTTGTCTTCTTCTTCGGTCTCCTCTTCATCATCGAGGTCAGCCTCAGCCTGAAGTACGGCGTCGACTACCGGCTGGTCCAGGCCGCCTACATCGGCAAGTCGATCGACCTCGGGGGCGTCGGGATCGCCTACCGTCTGCTGGTGCCGTGCCTCGTCGGGCTCGCGATGACCCTGGCCCTCTACCTCTTCCTGGGCCGGACCTTCTACGGGCGGGCCATCATGGCGGTGTCGCAGGACGCAGCCGCGCTGCGCCTGATGGGCGCCAATCCGGTCCAGATCAAGACCATCGCGTTCGGGGTCGGGATCGCGGCGGCCAGCCTGGCCGGCGCGCTGCTGATCACCATCTCCCCGGTGGTGCCCTCGTCGGACCGAGACTACATCGGGCGGATGTTCGCGATCACGGTCCTGGGCGGCATGGGTAGCATCGGCGGCACGCTCGTGGCCGCCATCATCCTGGGGGTGGTCGAGAGCGTGATGGGCACCTTCTTCGGCCCCTCCTGGTCCCTCGCAGTGTCGTTCGGCATCCTGCTGGTCGCGCTCGCGGTGCGCCCGGCCGGGCTCTTCGGCCGCTAGATGCGCCGGACCGGCGTCGTCCTGGTCGTGGGCCTGCTGGTGGTGGCGGCCGGCATGCTGGTAGCCTCCCTGCGTGTCAATCCCTACTTCTACTTCGCGGCCTACGTGATCCTCCAGTACGTCGTGATCGCGAGCGCGTGGAACATCCTGGGGGGGTACGCGGGCTACGTGAACTTCGGCACCCCCGCGTTCTTCGCGCTCGGCGCCTACACCGCGGTGTTCCTCATCCAATCGGTGCGGGCGCCCCTGCCGGTGCTGATCCTGGCCGGCGGCCTGGTCTCCGCGCTGCTCGGCCTCGGTATCGGCTACCTCACCCTCCGCCTGCGGGGCGTGTTCTTCTCGATCGCGACCCTCGCCCTGTCCATCGTGCTGCAGACCGTGATCATCAACTGGGAGTTCGTGGGCGGCTCCCGGGGCCTCAGCGTGATCCGGCCGAGCGGGCCGCCCTTCGGGAACTACGTGACGTTCCTGTTCACGGTCATGGTCTTCCTGGCCGTCGTGGCGGTGACGACCGCGCGCTTCATCGAGCGCTCCTGGATCGGCCGCGGGCTCGCCGCGCTGCGGGACAACGAGGAGGCCGCCGAGTGCATGGGGGTGCCGACCCTGCGCCTCAAGCTCTTCGCCACCACGGTGAGCGGCTTTCTCCTGGGCGTCGCGGGCGCCCCGTTCCCGTACTACGTGACCTTCGTGGATCCCAACTCCGCCTTCAGCCTCGACTACGCGGTGAACGCGCTCGCCATGCCGATGATCGGGGGGACCACGAGCTGGGTGGGCCCGATCATCGGGGCGGTGCTGCTCGGCACCGCCCAGCAGCTCGCCACCGTGACGATCTCCTCCGAGATGAACCTGTTCATCGTGGGGGTGGTGCTGGTCGCCTTCGTGGTGCTGGCCCCCGAGGGCATCCTCGGCCTGGTCCGCCGCCTGCGCCGCCACTGAACGATGAACGCCATTCTGGAAGTCGAGGACCTCAGCAAGCGCTTCGGCGGCTTCACCGCGGTGAACCGGCTGACCCTGCACGTGAAGCCGGGCGAGCGGTTCGGGCTGATCGGCCCCAACGGGTCCGGCAAGACCACCCTCATCAACTGCGTGTCCGGCTCGCTCCCGGTGGACGGCGGCCGCATCCGCTTCGACGGCCACGACATCACGAATCTGCCCGCCCATCGGCGCACCCGCCTCGGCATCGTCCGGAGCTTCCAGATCCCGAAGCCGTTCACCAGCATGACGGTCCAGGAGAACCTCGACATCCCGCTGGAGTACGCGGCGCACCGCCGCTCCCGCGAGGCCGACGCGGACGCCGCGGAAATCTTGAGGTCCATCGGGCTCGAGTCGAAGGCGCACCTGCGGCCGGCCGGGCTCACCCAGATCGAGATGCGCAAGCTCGAGCTGGCGCGGGCGATGGCCGCGCGGCCCAAGCTCCTCATCTCCGACGAGGCCATGGCCGGGCTCTCGAGCGCCGAGGTGGACGACATCCTGGCCATCCTCTTCCGGCTGAACGAGCAGGGCATCACCATCATCATGATCGAGCACATCATGCGGGCGGTGATGCGCTTCTCCGAGCGCATCGTCGTCCTCGACGCGGGCGAGCGGATCGCCGAGGGAACGCCCGACCAGATCGTCCGGGACCCGGCGGTCGAGAAGGCCTACCTTGGCGAGTAAGATCGTGGTCCGCGACGTGGACGCGGGTTACGGCGCGGTGCGGGTGCTGCACGGGGTGTCGATCGAGATCCGGGACGGCGAGACCGTCGCCCTGCTCGGCACCAACGGCAACGGCAAGAGCACCCTCATCAAGTGCATCATGGGCATGGTGAGGCCCGAGGCCGGCGAGATCTACCTGGAGACGGACGGGGCCCGCGTCGACCTCACCCGGAAGTCGACCGAGGAGATCGTGGGGCTCGGGATCGCCCTGGTTCCCGAGGGCCGGCGCCTGTTCCCCAAGCTGACCGTCGAGGAGAACCTGCTGCTGGGCGCGTACCGGCCGGGCGCCCGCGCCGACATCGCGGCCAACCTGGAGTTCGCCTTCGAGGCCTTCCCGGTGCTCCACGCGCGCCGGCGCCAGCTCGCGGGCAGCATGAGCGGCGGCGAGCAGCAGATGCTCGCGGTGGCGCGCGCGCTCATGTCCTCCCCCCGGATCCTGCTCGTGGACGAGCCCTCGGTCGGGCTGGCCCCCATCCTGGTGAGCCGGGTGATCGGCAAGATCCGCGAGCTGAAGGAGCGGCGTCAGCTCACCGTCCTCATGGCGGAGCAGAACTTCAACCAGGCCACCAAGATCGCCGACCGCGGCTACATCATCGTCCACGGCAAGATCGAGTTCGAGGGCCGCAGCACGCGGGAGCTGCGCGAGAACGAGCTGGTGAAGAAGTACTATCTGGGCGCGTGAGCGGCGGCTAGGCCGCGGGGGGCGTTTGCCTCGCGGTCGTGCTTGCCTCGAACGTGTAGAGGAAGTTCGTGAAGCCGAGGTCGTAGTCGGAGAGGCCGGTCTGGCCGGTCACCCGCATGCGCGTGTGGTAGACCTGCCGCATCCCGGCCTCGACCCCGCGCCCGACCTTGGTGGCGGGAGGCCCCAGCCCGCCGAGCACCTTGCCGAGCTCGGGCCGCAGGGGCGCGGCCGCGGCGAGCCGCTCGAAGGCCCCGCGCTCCTTCCCGGCCAGCACGCGCAGCTGGCGGTGGAAACGCTCGAGCCGCGCGGCCTGGCGCAGGACCGGCTCTCCCGAGGCGGCCAGCGCGAGATACGCGAGGACCTGCGCGTGCAGCTCCTTCCAGTAGCCCTTCCGGTGGCTGAACTCGTGCGCGAGGACGTGCGGCTCGAGCGGCCCGGTGTCCTTGAAGATCGCGATGTCACTCGACAGCGCGTCGCAGGCCCCGAGGGCGAACGGGAACGCGAGCTTCGCGAGGGAGAAGCCGCGCACCTCGGTGCTCGTGCGCACGCGCTGACCGGTGATGCTCGCGATGTAGTGCGTGAGATGCCGGTCGACCTCCACCGCCAGCTCGCGGCGCGGGCGGCGCTGGGGAACGAACTCGTCGTTCAGGCGCTCGGTGAGGGTCCGGACCTCCGCTTCGCGGTCCTCGCGCGGCATGGGGACGAGGTGATGGAAGTCCGCCCCGAACTCCCGGCGGAAGTCAATCCTCCGGATGCCCCGCCGGTCGTGCCAGTCCCGGGCCGCGCTGGCGAGGTACGCGCCGAGCACCGCGGCCTGCACCACGCGCC
>DATFUK010000361.1:0-8203 GCA_035260865.1 Candidatus Methylomirabilota bacterium
GCGACCGCGCCGCTCACGGCGTCGCTCGCGCCATGAATCCGCCGACTTCGCGGTGTCATCCGAGCGAACGCGGAGGACGCCGTCGGCGAACGAGGCCCGGAGCGAGCCGGCATCGAGAACCAGATCGAGCACCTCGCCGGCAGGGCGTTTCGAGACCTGGATGGTGAGCGGGCGCGTGGTCGCGCTCTCCGGCGCGGTGACCACCAGACTCCAGCCGGTCTGCTTGGCGATCGCGCTCAGCGCGTCGAGGACCGTCCCCCGCGGTTGGGCGAGGGAAACCGCGGGAGAGTTGTCGGGAAGTCGGCCCTCCAGCCGACGGCTGTCCGGCGTGGCCGCCCAGGCGAGGCCGGGCAGACTCATGAGAGCGACGGCGAGAACGACGATCAGCTTGGTTGCGCGCATGTCCGATCTCCCTTCGCTCGGGAGTACGGTCGAGCGTGCCGTTTATTTCACGAGCCCGAGCGATCGCGCCCGCGTGACGAGGACGAGTGACAGAACCGCCGCAGTGGAGGCCAGTGCCGCCGAGGCCCAGATGGCGAGCGGCACGAGCGCAAGGACGACGCCGACACCGGTCGTCCATCTGGCGAGGTCGGCCGCTACGTCCGCGAGCGCCGCGAGAGGAGCGGCCGGCTCGATGGTCGGACCCAGGAGAATGGCGATTACCGCCAAACCAACGAGCGCGGCCAGGAGTCCCGTGAGGACCTGACGCCGGTCACGCACCTCGATCGCATCGAGATAGCGCCTCCGCGCGCCGGCGAGGAACTCGGCCGATGGCTCCGGCACGCGAAGTGCCTGGAGCAGGCTGGTGAGCCGCTCGTTCTCGTCGGGTCGCGGGCTCATGTGACGGATGGGCCTTCCAGCGCCCGCTTGAGCTGGGCGCGGCCTCGATGGAGCCACGTCATCACCGTGCCCATCGGCACCTCGAGGGCCGCGGCGATGTCTCGGTACGACATGTCCTCGATGTGGAAGAGGACGATGGCCACTCTCGGCCCCTCGTCCAGATCGTCGAGAGCTCGCTCGAGACGTGAAAGCTGCTCCCGCAGCGAGGCCTCACCCTCGGGGCCTCGTGCCGAGGGGCCGGTGACCGGCAGCGTCTCCACCCGGGCCATCACCTTCCGTCGCCGGAGCAGGTCCAGACAGAGCCGCCGTGCGATGGCGATGAGCCAGGGCAAGACCGGGCGCTCCGGATCGAACCGCTCGAAGTTGACGAAGGCGCGCACGAACGTGTCCTGGGCGAGATCCTCCGCGTCGGGAGATCGGAGCAGTCGCCAGCAGAACCGGTGGACGGGCCGGCGAAAGCGCAGCACCAGCTCGTCGAAGGCCGCCGCATCGCCGCGGCGGGCGCGCCGCACAAGCTCGAGCTCTGCTCGCCGGGTTTCCGCATCCGAGCCTGGGGTCGCTCCATGGCCGGTCTCTATGACCGCACGCTCCTCGCCCTCTGCCAAGAGAGTACGGGCGACGCCCGAGGATTATTTCAGGCAATCGACCGGCGACCCGGTCCGAATCGACACGACTGCCACCTGGCGGCGCTTCAGCGCTTCGGCCTCGCGCTCCACCGCCTTCGCCAGACGCTTCTCAAGATCGTGGACCCGAGGGTCTTCGTTCTTCAGCGACCTACGGGCGACGGAGGACTTGGCTCCGACCCGCGGCTTGGTGGGCTTGTCACCCCGACGCATCGGCCCTTCCTTCTCCCAGCGAGTCGGGCCGGGAACGGTCGACTAGGTGACGAGAGCTTATGCTGGCGGTCCCGGAGGGTCAAGGACGCCCTGAGCGGAGAGCTGCCCCTTGACAACGAGGTAGGATCGGTATTTGCTCTCGCCAATGAGACGCACGGCTTCGGGCCTCTTGTTGTTCATGCTCGTGCTGACGCTCATCGCGCTGCTGCCGCTGGCCTACGCGGAACCTCCGGATCCGGTTTGGGTCACGGGGTTCTTCGACGACGGCGACAGTGACGAAGCAGTGTTCCTGATCACGTCGAGCCTTGCCACTGTCGACCCGTTTCCGCTGGATGACTCGCCGCCAGTCCCGCTTCACGAGCCGGCCCCGGTCGGGGATGACGCGAAGCCGCTGGCCTCGCCGTGCGTCTCCACCGCCGACGCGCGCGCCTCTCCGCTCTCCTGACCCCATCCCGGTGCACTAGCGGCGGCTGATCCGCCGCGGGTGGCACCGGATCCATCACCTTCGGGTTAGGGGAGTACGCCCGTCCCGGGGTGGTGGAGTCACTCCCCATTTCGCTCCCGGCGTCAGTGTCGCCGCGGGTTCGACGGGCCTTCACATCTCGCCTGTGAGAGGTGTGATCCTCTGGTACCCCGGTGACCGGGCGGCCGGAGACCGGGCCGGGGTCCTGTGTCTCCTCCTCCCTGCCGACGCGCCACCTCCCGTTTGCTTGGCCCCCTTCAACGGGAGGATTTCGCATGGCGAGGAACAGATGGGATCGCGGGTAACGCCGATCAGCACAGTGCCGCATGCGCCTGACTGGTATCGTCGCTTCGCTTTCACGCACCGCGCCGCTCTTCTGATCGGGGTGAGTGCCATGCTCCTCGGCCACCGCCTCGGAGCCCGCATCCTCAGCACCAACGACGAGGCCAGATTTCCCATGCTCGCCCGTGACATCCTGTCGGGACACCACTGGCTCTTGCCGCGGCTCGACGGCGTGCCGCATCTGAACAAGCCGCCGCTGCAGGCTTGGCTCGTCGCCCTTGCATCATGGCCCACCGGAGCTGTGACCCAATGGACCGCGGCCATCCCATCCGTTCTCGCCGCCCTCCTCGTCGTGTTCACGACCTACCGGATCGCGCTGAGACTGTTCGACCGCGACGCCGCGCTGGTCGGCGGGCTGACGGTCTTGACCACGGTCGGGGTTGCGTCCTACGGCCGGATCCCCATGCCGGATATGACCTTCTGTGCCGCCGTGACCGGCGCCCTGGCTGCCTACATCGCTGCCGAGCTCGGGGGACACCGGTGGGCGCTCATCGCGTTCTACGGTCTAGTGGGGCTCGCGTTCTGGAGCAAGGGTCCGGCCGGGCTCCTTCCGTTGGTGGTTGCCGCCGTCGATCTCGGTATCGCCGACGGCGCTCCGGGGTTGCGGCGTCTTATCTGTACGCCGGGACTACTGTTGCTGGCTGTCCTCATCGGTGCGTGGGGCGCCCTGATCATGGTGGCCCCCAATGAGGCGCAGTTTGGCCGCGATGTCGTGATGCATGACGTCCTCTCCTGGTACGTACCCACCAGGACTCCGAACTGGCGCCAGCTCTTCAATCCACTGGGTCAGGCCTTGACCATCGTTCTGCCCTGGTCCGTCCTCCTCCCAGGCGCCATCTGGATGGCGGCCCGAGAACGCGAGCCGGTGCGTCGCCGACGGGCGCGGCTCCTCCTTGCCTGGGCCGGCGTCATGTTTCTGCTTCTCGCGGTTACCCGAGAACAACGGATGCGATACTACCTGCCACTCTGCCCCCCGGCGGCGCTCCTGCTCGCGGGGTGGTATGCCTCTTGGCGCTCTCCGCGCCGCGCGCCGTGCTTCGCGTCGGCCTGGGTGCTCGTCGTTCTCGCTGGGCTCACGGTCGATTCATATGCCGGTGCTCGGCAGAACGCCGCAACGGATCTTCGCGAAGCCTCTCGCCGGCTGACGCATGCGGCACGGATCTACGCGGTCGATGCGCCAGAGCTTGTCTTCTCGTTCTATTTGGGGCGGCCGGTGACAATCTTGCGGACCTGTCGCGATTTCGACACTCGTGTCCAGTCCAGTCCAGACGAATACGTGATCGTCCCAGAACGAGCCATTGCGGATTCGCCCTGCTTCTCTCTCCGCCAAGTGGCGACCGCGACGGTGCATGGCCGGCGCTTCGCGATTCTGGAGAGTGGTCCCCCGCTGTCCACTGTGCCGACCGGCCGCACGACGGGCGGCGCGTAGCGCCATGTGCGGTATCGCGGGATTCCTGACCGACCGAGCCCTTCCCGATCCGCAGGCCACGTTGCAGCGTATGACCCGATCCCTCCGCCATCGAGGACCGGACGACGAGGGATTCTATGTCGATGATCGTGTGGGGTTGGGTGTGCGTCGGTTGAGCATCATCGATCTCGAGACGGGTCATCAACCGATCGCCAACGAGGACGCCACCATCTGGGCCGTTCAGAACGGAGAAATCTATAACTTCCGCACGCTCCGAGATCAGCTGGAGCGCCGAGGCCATCGCTTTCGAACGCGATCCGACTCCGAAGTCATCGTTCATGCGTACGAGGAGTACGGAGAGGATTGCGTTTCCCAGCTCGACGGCATGTTCGCCCTCGCGGTCTGGGACGCCAGGCAGCGAACGCTGTTCCTCGCACGTGACCGCATGGGCGAAAAGCCGCTCTACTACTACAACGGGCCTGACGCATTCGTGTTCGGCTCAGAACTCCGAGCGCTCCTCGAGCATCCTGCCGTGCCGCGCGAGCTCAGCCTCCCGAGCTTGACCCGCTATCTCACGTTCGAGTACGTGCCGGATCCGAATTCCATCCTGAAAGGCATCGAAAAGCTTGGACCCGGCCAGCACCTCATGGTGAGCCCGGCCACCAAACCGCAGGTGCGTCAGTACTGGGATCTATCGTTCGATCCCGATGTCTCACTGGATGCCCGAGAGTGGGCGGCACAACTACGGGAGGAACTCGCGCGATCCGTACGACGGCTGTTGGTGAGTGATGTGCCGGTCGGCGTGTTCCTGAGCGGGGGAGTCGACTCGAGCGCGGTGGCGGCGATTGCCACCGAGGTGAGTGGCCGGCCTATCAAGACGTTCAGTCTGGGCTTCAGCGAAACGAGCTACGATGAGCGGCGGTTTGCTCGCGTCGTCGCCCGGCACTGTGGCACGGACCATACGGAAGTCGAGTTCTCTGCGACCGACGCGGGGGCGCTCCTGGATCGCGCCGGTGAACTCCTTGATGAACCGCTTGTCGATGGCTCCTTCCTCCCACTCTTCTGGCTGTCGCAGGCGGCCCGGCGGAGGGTGGGCGTCGTCCTGAGCGGAGACGGCAGTGACGAGCTGTTCGGTGGGTACCCGACGTTCCTGGCGGAGCGCGCGGTCCAGTGGGTGCAACGGTGGCCACGGTGCCTGCGACACGCGGCGAGTCGGAGCGTCAGCCGTTTGGCGCCATCCGACCAATACGGGAGCGCCGAGTTCGTACTCAAGCAGTTCTTTCGGAGTCTGGCGTTCCCGCGCGAAGTACGCACCCAGGTGCTTCTTGGCGGCCTGATCGCGGAGGAGCGGGCGGCGCTCTGGTCGCGGACGGTACGTGCTTCATGTACCAGCATTGAACCCTACGAAGACTTGGCGGCAATCGCCGACCGAACCCGGAAGTGTGACCCGATCGAACAGCTCACCTATCAGCACTGCAAGTTCTATCTGGCGGGCCAGAACCTGGTCGCGGTCGACCGGGCGAGCATGGCGGCCGGGCTTGAGGTCCGAGCTCCGTTCCTCGACCGGCCTCTTGTGGAGATGAGCTGTCGCATACCGTCGGGCATGAAGGTGGCAGGATGGCGGACCAAGGCCATCTTGAAGCGCGCGCTTCGGGGCGTGGTCCCGGAGGAGATTCTCAGGCGTCGAAAGCAGGGATTCGGGGTCCCGATCGGTCACTGGCTCCGGGGGCCCCTGCGGCGTGTGCTGGAGGAGCGGCTCGATCCGGAACGGGTCGAACGGGTCGGGCTCTTCAATCCCGAGACCACGACTCGACTCATGAGGGAACACCTCGCCGCGGCCGGCGACCACCGGAAGATACTATGGTCACTCCTGATATTCGACGCGTGGCGCGAGCGATACCTCCCTGGAGTCCGCTGGGACTAGCAGGCGATCGTGTGCGCGCGCGCCGGGCTCGCTTTGCCACGACGACTAGTCCTTCGCCCAAGCGGCCCTCAGTTCCTGAGGGCGGGCGCGCGCCGACGGTGGTAACGGGTAGTCGGCGCGTCCTTCTGTCGGTCGGATCTGCGCCCGGATCGCGTATACCAAGGCGGACGGTCAGATCGTCGGTCAACTTGTCGATCGACCGGCCAGCTCGCGAAAGATCCCCCGCACGCGCTCGACATGGCGCGCGAGATCATGCCGATCCGCCACGCGCCGCCGCGCCTCGGGGGGTACGGAGTGGGTGGGGAAGGCCTCGCGGCGGGCCACCGCGCGCAGGTGCGCGTAGAGCGCCGGCTCGTCTCGGTTTGGAAAGAGCAGCCCGCTCGTTCCTCGCTCGATCGTCTCGTCGAAGCCGCCGAGCTCGCTCGCGATCACCGGGACGTCGCGGACGATCGCCTCGATGGCGACGAAGCCGAGCGGCTCGGCCCAGAGAGACGGCGCGACGAGAGCCCACGCGTCCCGCAGCTGGGCTTCGAGGGCGGCCGGCTCGAGCCAGCCCGACATGCTGACCGCCCCGCCGAGCGCCAGCTCGCTGACGAGGCTGGCGATGGCCGGGCCGTCGGGGCCGCGCCCGACGATCCGGAGCCGCGCCGAGGGCATGTCCCGGTGCAGGCGCGCGAAGGCCCGGAGGAGCAGCGGCACACCCTTTTCCGGCTGCAGCCGCCCGCAGAAGAGGAACGTCGGCACGGCGGCGGGACTTCGCCGAAATGCGGGCCCGGGAGCGGGAACCGGGAGCGGGACGTGCTCGGCCTGGACCTCGTTGTGCGCGAACTCCTCCTGCATCCACCGGCTGCCGACCACGATGCGGTCGACGGACCGGAGGCCCGCGCGGATGAGGGCGTAGCGCGCCTGGTCGCGTAGCCAGTGGGGTAGGCCGAGGCAGCCCCCCCGCCAGCACACCAGACCCGCCCGCACCTGGCAGCGCTCGCCGCTGGGCAGGAGCTTGCAGCCGGTGGGACAGACCGCCTTGTAGTCGTGCAGGCTGAGCACGGTGGGGACGGTCCGCAGCGGCCGCAGGACCGCCGGCGAGAGCTGCGAGGCGAAGGTGTTCACCAGCGCGACGTCGGGGCGGAACTCCCGGAGAGCCCGGCGCACCTGCGCGACGGCGAACGGGTTCACGACCTGCAGGAAGGCCTGGCCCGCCTGCTGCTCCGTGCCCCACGCGCGGAAGTCGGCGCGGCCGTCGCCGGCCGAGCCGGTGGTGCTCGTCAGCAGGCGCACCTCATCCCCCGCCGCGGTCAGGCCGGCGTGGAGCCACGTCGTGTACGCCTCCACGCCGCCGCGCACGCGCACCCAGTCGGTCACGAGCAAGACCCGCATGGCTCGGCGACTAGCCGATCGCTTCAACCGCGACGCGCTGCCCGGTGCGGGCGGACTGCTCCGCGGCGAGGACCACGGTGAGGGAGCGGGCGCCGTCTTCGATGGTGGCCAGCGGACCGGGTATGCCGCGCAGCCGAGCCACGAACGCGACAAGCGAAGAGCGAAAGGACGGCTCGTAGGCTGGCCGGGCGAGGCGTCGAAGCGCGAGCGACATCAGCGCGCCGCTCGGGGGCACCCACGCGGTCCGCATGCCATAGCCGAAGCGCCGGGTCACCCGCAGATCCAGCCGGGCGCGGTAGCGATCAAGCCGGAGTGTCCCGCGCTCGCCGATCAGCTGAAGAGAGTCGGCGGGCCCGGCGCGGAAGCTGAAGTACGCCTGGACGTCGCACCCGCTCCGCATGGCCAGGGTCAGCCGGGCCACGTCCTCCTCGGTCTCGAGGGAGGCGAGCCGGGCCTCCTCGACGCCGACCACCTCGTCCGCCAGCATCCAGCGCAGGGAGTCGACGTGGTGGGAAGCGAGATCGAGCAGCACGCCGCCGCCGGTCTCCCGCCGACGCTTCCACGCCGGCATGCGATTGGCCGCGACCGGCTCGCAGAAGGTGGTCTGCACCGCGCGCACCGTGCCGAGCCGCCCGGCCCGCACCAGCGCCGCCGCGCGCCGATGGAGGGGATGGACGCGGAAGTTGAACCCGACCGCGCCGATCACCTGCGCTTGCCGGACGGCGTCCAGGACGCGTCGCGCCTCGGCGAGATCGAGCGCGAGCGGCTTCTCGACGTAGACGTGCTTGCCGGCCCGGGCGGCGGCCACCGCCAGGGGCGCGTGCGAGGGCGTGGCGGAAGTGATGATCACCGCGTCGACGTCGGCCCGGGCGATCGCGTCTTCCGCCCGCTCGTGCACGGTGACTCCGGCGATGTGGGCGGCCCGGGCGCGCGCGGCCGGGTCCGGGTCCGCGGCGGCCACGAGGCGGGCCCCGGGCAGGCGCGCCAGGATGGGCAGGTGGGCCCAGCACGCC
>DATFUK010000362.1:0-2235 GCA_035260865.1 Candidatus Methylomirabilota bacterium
CGCTCCCCGCGGGCCGCCTCCGCCTCGAACTGGGAGCGGAGGTAGGGCGCGAAGGCGCGGAGGATGCGGAAGGGGGCGGTCACGTGGACGTCGATGATCGCGTACCACTGCTCGTCGGTCATCTTCTGGATGACGTTGTCCCACGTGTAGCCGGCGTTGTTCACGACCACGTGGAGGCCGCCGAGCTTCTTCACCGCGGTGTCCACGATACGCTCGCCGAAGTCCCTGGCGGTCACGTCGCCGTTGCACGCCACCGCCCGGCCGCCCATGCGCTCGATGAGGGCGATGGTCTCCTTGGCCGGCGCGTCGTCGAGATCGTTGACCACCACCGCCGCGCCGTCGCGCGCCAGCCGCAGGGCGACCTGCTGGCCGATGCCGCGTCCCGACCCCGTCACGACCGCCACCTTGCCGTCGAGCTGTCCCATGTTCTCTACCCTCCCGGTTGCCGCGACCACCGTGGTCGAAGGCGGGGCGGAGTATACACGATCGTCCCGGGGCCCGCGCCGGGGTGTCGCCCGAGCGGCCGGCCGTCACGGGATGCTACAATCCGCGGTCATGCGCGACCTCGAGGTCGGCCGTCTCCGGGTGGGCGCGGTCGTCGAGACCGCCGGGCCTACGCGGCCCACGTGGCTGTTCCCGGCGGCGACGCCGGAAGCGGTCGAGCGCCACCGCGCCTGGCTGGCCCCGCACTTTCTCGACGCGGAGGGCCGCCTGCTCCAGAGCGTCCACACGTTCGTGGTGAAGACCCCGGACCTGACCGTGCTGGTGGACACCTGCATCGGCAACGACAAGGACCGGGGCGGCCGGCGGCCGTTCCACATGCTGCGCACCGGCTTCCTCGACACGCTGCGGGCCGCCGGGGTCGCCCCGGAAGCGGTGGACGTGGTGATCTGCACCCATCTGCACGTGGACCACGTCGGCTGGAACACCCGGCTCGACGATGGGCGGTGGGTCCCGACCTTCCCCCGCGCGCGTTACCTCTTCGCACGGCGGGAGTGGGAGCACTGGAGGTCGGAGGACGACGAGGGCACGCGCCGCATCATGGCGGACAGCGTCGCGCCGGTGCTGGACGCGGGCCTGGCAGAGCTCGTCGACATGGATCATGAGATCACCGACGAGATCCGGCTCGAGCCGACCCCCGGCCATACCCCGGGGCACGTCAGCGTGCGCCTCGCCTCGCGCGAGGCCGACGCGGTCATCACCGGTGATCTCATGCACCATCCGGTGCAGGTCGCGGAGCCCGCGTGGCAGACCAGCTTCGACCGCGATGCCGCCGAGGCGCAGAAGACCCGGCGCGCTTTCTGCGCGCGCTACGCCGACCGCCCGGTGAGCGTGCTGGGCACGCACTTCCACCATCCGACCGCGGGGCGCATCGTCAGCCACGGCGACGCCTGGCGCTTCACGGTGGAGGCGACGCGGTAGCCGGGCCCTTCGCCGCGGGCGCCCCTTGACAAGTCCCGGGCGGGCGGCGTAGTAAGACAACGATTCAAGTTGAAACTATGCCGACTCACTACCGGGGCAGCACCGAGGAGCGGACGGCGCTCGACGCCTACATCAAGCTGATGCGGGCCGCCGAGTCGGTGACGGCCCGCCTCGAGCCGTTGATGCGGGGAGCCGACCTGACCGTCGGCCAGTTCGGCGCGCTGGAGGCTCTCCTGCACCTGGGCCCCCTTTGCCAGCGCGATCTCGGCCGCAAGCTCCTGCGGAGCGGCGGCAACACCACCGTGGTGGTCGGCAACCTCGCGCGGCGCGGGCTCGTGCGCCGCACGCGGCGGCCCGACGACCGGCGGTTCATCACGGTCACACTCACCGACAAGGGCCGCCGATTGATCGGCGGCATCTTCCCTCGCCACGCGGAGCACGTCGTGCGCGAGATGCGCGCGCTCTCCCCGGCGGATCAGGCGGAGCTGGGCCGGCTCTGCCGGCGGCTCGGCCGCGGACGCCGGGAGGGTCGCGAAAAGGAGACCGGCAATGGCGTCACAGCCCACGCGCTTCGGCTCGCTCCAGCACTTTGAGAAGGGCGGCGTCGAGGTCATCAAGGATGATCCGCGGAACTACGTCTTCTCGAACGTGTTCGAGGTCGCCTCGAAGGCCAAGCCCTACGAGAAGGTCGCGGTCGGCAAGAACATCGAATACGTGATCGAGGCGATCCGGGCGGAGGGCACGTCCGGCTGGCGGGTGGCCGCCCAGGACGAGTTCGCCCTCGTGATGGACGGGGAGGTCGAGGTGCGGCTC
>DATFUK010000363.1:0-9652 GCA_035260865.1 Candidatus Methylomirabilota bacterium
GGCGCGCACCAGACGGTGGAGGGCGACTGGAAGCCGAACCGCCTGGTGATCCTCGAATTCCCCAGCCTGGACCGCGCGAAGCGCTGGTACGCCTCGGCGGAGTACCGCGAGCCCCTCGCGATGCGCCTCCGCGCCGGCCACGCCAACCTCGTCATGGTCGACGGCGTCCCCCCCGCCTAGTCCCGATGGGGTCAGGTCTTGAAATACGACATTTCCGTGAGGAGCTGAGCAGCCCTCAGGCGAGCGAAATGTCGTATTTCAAGACCTGACCCCGATCTGCTGTCGAGGCCCCCTTCGATCAAACCTCGGGGCCCGCGTCGAAGCGGAGGCCCATCTTGGTCTTGAACACCTCGAGCGCGTTCGGGTCCACCGCCTCGATCTGCCTCGCGATGGCGGGCGGCAGGCCGATGTCGTTGCGGTCGTTGATGCCGCCGGTGATGACGGTCAGCAGCACCGCGTCCTGCGCGCCCACGTTGCGGAACCCGCGGTTCACGCCCGGCGGGCACGAGAAGGTGTCCCACTGGTTCAGCACGATCTTCTCGCCCCCGTCGTCGTTGAGCGAGAACTCGAGGGTGCCGTCGAGCACCGTGAAGGTCTCGAAGGTCTTCACGTGCGCGTGCAGGCACGGCCCCTGGCCCGGCGGCATGATCGAGATGAACATGGTGAGGCCGGCCGCGTTGTAGATCGGCGCGTCGCTGCCGAAGGCGGACTGGGTGCGCTCGAGCACCACCGGCATCAGCTTGCGGGCCAGGATGATGTCCTTGGCGGCCTGGGTGACCGTGGTGTCGTTTTTCATGAACTCCATCGGCTGGAGCTGCGCGAAGCGGCCGGTGCGGGACGCGATCTCGTCGCGGGTCATCTGGATGGTTTCCATGGCGAGTCCTTTCTAGCGGAAGACGATGGTGCTGGGGCTGCCCACCGGGACGACGTTCCCGGTGGGAGTGAGCGTGCCGGACTGCCGGTCCACGCGAAAGGCCACGATGGTGTCGCTGTCCTGGTTGGCCACGTAGAGCGTCGCGCCCGCCGGATCGAGGCCGATGAAGCGCGGCGTCCTGCCCTGGGTCGGCTCCCACGCAACTGGGCTGAGCGCGCCGGTGCCCGGCTCCACCGCGAAGACCACCACGCTGTCGTGGCCGCGGTTCGACGCGTAGACGAATCGGCCCGACGGAGCCACCGCGATCTCGGACGTGGTGTTGCGTCCATTCCAGCCCGGCGGCCGCGTGGTGAGCGTCCGGTGCGGCTCCAGCGCGCCGGTCTCGGCGTCGAAGCGGTACGCGGTCAGCGTGGAGTCGAGCTCGTTGAGCACGAAGGCGAACGGCGCGGTGGGGTGGAAGCCGGCGTGCCGCGGCCCCGCGCCCGGCCGGGTGGCGACCGACGCCGGTGCGCCGGGGACCAGCTTGCCGCCTTCGTCCACCCGGAAGACGAAGATCGCGTCGAGGCCCTTGTCCGGGATCAGGCAGAAGCGCCCGCGCGGGTCGAAGGCCACGTCGTGCGGATGCGCGCTGGTCTGCTCGGTCGGGTGCGGCCCGGTCTTGCCGGTGAGCGGGACCAGGTCGCGGAGCGCGCCGAGCGAGCCGTCCGCCTCGATCGGCAGCACCGCCACCGTGCCCGAGCTGTAGTTGGCGCAGACCAGGTAGCGGTCGGAGGCCTCGATCCCTAGCCGCACCCCGTTCTTGCCCTGGGTCGGCTGCCGGTTGAGGACGGCGAGGCGGCCGGAGCCCGGATCGATCGAGTAGGCGGTGGCCTCCTGCTCCTGACCGTGCGCCGAGTAGAGCACCGGGCGCCGGCGATCGAGCGTGAGCCACGACGGGTTGACCAGATCGCCGAGGCGCTGGACGTGGCTCCAGGCGCCGGAGCCCTCGTCGACGCGGTAGATGTTGATGCCGTCGCTCCGCCCGTCGCGGTCCTTCGACGTGTAGCCGCCGACGTAGGCCAGCATGGTGGCCGATGCTGCGACAGCGGCCGCCGGGCTGTCAAGGGCCCCGGCCCGGGCCCTCTCGCCACTCCGTGACCGCCTGCTTGACCCAGGCGCCGAGGCTGCCGTCGACGAACTCGTCCGTGTCCAGGATCTCGAGCACGTACGAAGCCGTGACGAGATGCGGGAGGGCCCGCTGCCAGACCGTGACCGAATCCGGGCACGACCTGTCGAAGTTCTTCTGAAAACATCCGGTCACCGCGGCCATGACGTTGTCCCGGTCGGCGAAGTGCAGGCCGGGCCGGTCCAGTATCTCGACGCATCGGGCCATGATGTCCTCGTCCTCGGGGGATACCGCACGTGGGTCCGGTCGCCGCTTGGGGTCCCGCCGGGGCGGCTCGGGCCGTCGGCGCACGCCACGCCGCTTGATTTCCGGTGAGTGCGTGACGCCTTCCGGGAGCAGGACGACGGACCAGAAGCCCGCGCCTTCCTGGGTGAACTGGATGAAGCCCCACTCCTCGAGTATCACGAGGTGCAGGGGATGGGTCGCATAGCCGGGTTCGAGCCCGGCGTGCCTCACGATGCAGTTGCCGTAGGTCCCCGGGGGCTCGATCACGACGAAATCGGTCTGCTCGTGCTCGGGAAGCGT
Source organism: Candidatus Methylomirabilota bacterium (assembly GCA_035260865.1). GTDB lineage: Bacteria > Methylomirabilota > Methylomirabilia > Rokubacteriales > CSP1-6 > CAMLFJ01. The sequence continues at coordinate 2,565 of DATFUK010000363.1, forward strand.
GCGAGACGCGGCCACGAGATCGACGAGGAGCTGTTCCTGTGACCAGTCCAGGGCCTGGGGCATCGCCGCCGTCTCTCCCTCCGTTATAATGCGCCGGTCTCGCGGCCAGCCGAACGCCTGCTTGACACGTCGAGCCGGGGGGCGTTACCTGTCTGGGCGAGCCAACCCGCGACGAATCCCCAGAGGAGGCCATCATGAAAGCAGCCGTGTTCCACGGGCCCCACCAGCCGCTCACGATCGAGAACGTCGACATCGACAAGCCCATCGGCCGCGAGGTGCTGGTGCGCACGGTGGCCTCCGGTGTCTGCCACAGCGATCTCCACTTCGTGGACGGGTTCTACCCGTTCCCCACGCCCGCCATCCTCGGCCACGAGGCCGCCGGCATCGTCGAGGCGGTGGGGCTGCAGGTGAGCGAGTTCAAGCCGGGCGACCACGTGATCGCCTGCCTGTCCGTCTTCTGCGGCCACTGCGACTACTGCCTCACCGGCAAGACCCATCTCTGCCAGAGCCGGCCGGTGCGGGCCAAGACGGATCCGCCGAAGCTCTCCTGGAAGGGCCAGCCGGTCAACCAGTTCGCCAACCTCTCCGCCTACGCGGAGCAGATGCTGGTGCACGAGAACGCGCTCGTGAAGATCGACGAGTCGATGCCGCTCGATCGCGCGGCCCTGATCGGCTGCGGGGTGACCACCGGGGTGGGGGCGGTGCTGAACACCGCGCGCATCGAGGCGGGGTCGACGGTGGCGGTCTTCGGCGCGGGCGGGGTCGGTCTGGCCGCGGTGCAGGGGGCGCGGATCGCGGGCGCGCGCATGATCATCGCGGTGGACACCGTCGAGTCGAAGCTCACCACCGCCAAGGAGCTCGGGGCGACGCACGGGGTGAACGCCAAGGCCGACGACCCGGTCAAGCAGATCCGGGCGCTGACCAACGGCGGGGTCGACTACTCCTTCGAGTGCATCGGCCTCAAGGTCGCGGCCGAGCAGTGCTTCGACTGCATCCGGCCCGGCGGTACCGCCACCGTGGTGGGGATGATCCCGGTGGGGCAGAAGATCGAGCTGGACGGCCCCATGTTCCTCCGCGAGAAGAAGATCCAGGGCTGCAGCATGGGCAGCAACCGCTTCAAGGTGGACATGCCGCACTACATCGAGCTGTATCGCCAGGGGCGCCTGCGCCTCGACGAGATGATCACCCGGCGCGGGAAGCTCGAGGACGTCAACGAGGCGTTCCGCGCGATGAAGGCGGGCGAGGTCTCACGCACCGTGCTGATGCTCGGATAGGCCTCTGCTACACTACGGAGCGATATGACCGACAACACTCCCAAGAGCGCGCTCGAGCTGGCGATGGAGCGTCTCCGGCAGAAGGACAAGGCGTCGAACGCACCCGATCGGCCGCTCTCCGACGAGCAGAAGGCGGCGATCGCCGAGGTGCGGCAGATGTACCAGGCCAAGGGCGCCGAGCACGAGATCCTGCACCAGGCCGCGCTGCGCAAGGCGGCCAGCCACGAGGAAGTCGAGCAGCTCAACGAGGCACTGCGCCGCGATACCGAGCGGATGACGGGCGAGCGTGATCGCAAGATCGCCGCGATCAGGGAAGGGAGGTGAGCACATGGCCAAGGGCCGGAGCATGAAGAAGGAGAAGAAGAAGCCGAAGAAGGAGAAGAAGTAGCCGCGCGTGCCCCGTTCGCTTCTTCTGAGCTGTGAGGGGGTGGGCAAGGCGCACGGCCCCCGGTCCCTCTTCGAGGGGTTGTCGTTCGGGCTCTTCGAGGGGGACCAGGTGGGGCTGGTGGGGCCCAACGGCGCCGGCAAGTCGACCCTCCTCCGCATCCTCGCCGGGATCGAGTCGCCCGACCGCGGCCAGCGCTCGCTCCGCAGCGGGCTGCGAGTGGGCTATGTCCCGCAGGATCCGGTCTTCCCGCCCGAGGGCACCGTCGAGGACGTCCTGACCGCGGTGCTGCCGGCCCTCGACGAGTACGAGCGCGCGGGCCGCATCGCCCAGGTCCTGGGCCGCGCCGGCTTCGCCGACGGGCGCGCCGAGGTGGCCGCGCTCTCCGGCGGCTGGCTGAAGCGTCTCGCGATCGCGCGCGAGCTCGCCGGCGAGCCCGACGTGCTCCTGATGGACGAGCCCACGAACCATCTCGACGTGGAGGGCATCCTCTGGCTGGAGGGACTGCTCGGGGCGCGCGCGCGGGCCTGTCTCGTGGTCAGCCACGACCGCTACTTCCTGGAGCACGTGGCCACCCGCATGCTCGAGGTCAACCGCATCTACCCGAGCGGCCTCTTCGAGACCGACGGCCGCTACAGCGAGTTCCTCACCCGGCGCGACGACTTCCTGCGGGGCCAGGCCGCCTACGAGGAGTCCCTCGCCAATATGGTGCGCCGCGAGATCGAGTGGCTGCGCCGGGGCGCCAAGGCCCGCTCCACCAAGGCCAAGGGCCGGATCAAGGAAGCGGACCGCCTGATCGAGGAGCTCGGTGACGCGCGCGCGCGGACGGCCACCCGCACCGCCGACATCGACTTCACCGCGTCCGGCCGTCGCTCGCGGCGGCTGCTCGTCGCCCGGGGCGTCGCGAAGTCGCTCGGCGGCCGGGCGCTCATCCAGGGTCTCGACCTCATCATCACGCCCGGCACGCGCGTCGGCCTCATGGGGCCGAACGGCAGCGGCAAGACCACCCTGCTCAACGTGCTGGCGGGCGCGCTGGCCCCCGAGGCGGGCACGATCGAGCAGGCGGAGGGGCTGCGCATCGTGCGGTTCGAGCAGCAGCGGCCGGGGCTCGACCCTTCGCTCTCGCTGCGCCGGGCGCTCGCCCCCGAGGGCGACACGGTGACCTTCCAGGGACGGACCCTGCACGTGGCGGCCTGGGCCAAGCGCTTCCTGTTCCCGCCCGAGCAGCTCGAGGTGTCGGTCGGCCGGCTCTCGGGTGGCGAGCAGGCCCGCATCCACATCGCGCGGCTCATGCGGGAGCCCGCCGATCTGCTGATCCTCGACGAGCCGACCAACGATCTGGACATCCCGGCGCTCGACGTGCTCGAGGAGAGCCTGACCACGTTCGAGGGCGGCCTGGTGCTGGTGACGCACGATCGGTTCATGCTGGATCGCGTGGCGACCGGCATCGTGGCGCTGGATGGGCGCGGAGGCGCGGAGAAGTTTGCGGACTACGCGCAGTGGGAGGCCGAGCGCAAGACGGGCTCGCGGCAGAGCGCGGGACCCCTCACGCAACCCTCTCCCCAGAGGGGAGAGGGGGAGAAGGCAAAGGGGCGGGGGAAGCGGTTGGGGTATCTGGAGCAGCGGGAGCTGGATACGATGGAGGCGACGATTCTCGAGGCGGAGACCGCGTGGGAAGCGTGCCGGCGGGCCGCGGAGGATCCGGCCATCGCGTCGGATCCGGCCGCCCTGCAGGCGCGCTATGCGGCGCTCGAGGCCGCGCGCGCGGAGGTGGACCGGCTCTACGCCCGCTGGGGGGAGCTCACAGCCAAAGGAGAAGGACGATGAGCGATACGGACGCGGTGGCCACCGTCAAGGTCGACAATGCGCGCGTGCGGGTGACCGAGTGGCGCTTCGCGCCCGGCGCGCACACCGGCCATCATCGGCACGAGTACGCTTACGTGGTCGTGCCGCTCACCACCGGCTCCCTGACCGCGACCGGCCCGGCGGGCGAGGCCACCAACGCGCTCCGCGTCGGCGAGCCCTACTATCGCGACGCCGGGGTCGCGCACGACGTGCGCAACGCGAATTCCTTCGAGTTCGCCTTCATCGAGATCGAGCTCAAGGACGCCTGAAAGACGTGCTAGTGTTGTAGGGCCTTCCTTTGGGCCCAGTTGGTGGCGCTTCGGGCGCCGAGGCTCACCGGCATCTGGCTCGACCTCGACCTCTGACACCGGTATCTCGCCCCGTCTCGAAGGGAGCCCAATGAAGAAGAAGCCCGCGGGAGTCTTCTCGCTCATCGTCACCGCGTTCAGCGGATTCGGCGCCCACCTCCTGGCCCTGTGCGCCACCGGGCGCGATCGCCTGCTCGCGCTCCAGAGCCGCAAGGCGCGGCCGGGCAAGAGGTAGGCGCCCGCATGAGCTTGCCGTCCACGGTCTACACCGCCGGAGATTTCATCCGGCGCGTGGTTGAGAGCCTCCTCCACGGCGAGTGCCGGGGCCAGTTCCTGTGCGCGCGGTGCCTCGTGAAGCTGACGAAGGACAACCTGGACCGGAGCTACGCGAAGCCGGACGTCGCGCGGGCGATGGAGGACATCTTCGCCAACCCGGGCGCGCTCATCCTCGCGCCCGCGAGCCTCTGCGCGCTGTGCGCCAGGAAGAAGGTCACGTGTCTGGGCGGGTCGGGCCCGCGCTGACGCGCGGGATCGCTCATGTGCGTGTACTGCCGGGAAGACGCCGCCTGCGAGCACGAGCGCGATTCCTGCTCGGCGAGCGGCGGCGAGACGTGCGCGGCCTGCGGCCATACCTCCGCGGCCCAGCCCTGGCGCCCGCCCGCGTTTCCCGGGCCGGGGCCACGGTGGAGCCGACCCCGGCCTCGGCCGGTCAGGAGCCGGCCGCCCGCGCGAGGACGACCAGCGGGTCCTTCGGATCCTCCACCGACGCGTGCGCGCGGCGGTGGGCGCTGACCGTCCGGCCTACCGGATCACCCCGCTACGCGCGCGGCTGATCCACTGGAGATCCAGGTCGTGGTCCGTCCAGCCGTGGGATCGCAGATGGGCGATCCACGCCTTGACGGTGGCCGCCGGGATCTCGAGATCGGTCGAATCGACCTCGATCGGGGAAGGGCAGCGCAGGGGCTTGCCGGGGAGGATGGGCTTCGTTGGCGTGATGGCGTCCATGGGTGGCTCCTACTCGACGATCATTCGCTCGTTGATCTCGCTGGTGAAGAGCGCGAGATTGAGCGGACAGGGCAGCTCGTTGGCGTCGATGTACTGACAGTCCTTCTCGCTGCACGCGACGAAGAGCTTGCCCCGGCCGGCCATGGAGTTGCGGCGGCGCAACGTGATGGTCACGGTCTCCGACACGACACTGCAGGTGAAGGACTTCGACGGCATGCGGCTCACGCGGACTCCTTTGCGAGAGACATCGGCGCCGAAACGACGACGAGAGCGTGAGCTGCGGGCGAGGGCGATGGAGAATGGCAGGGTCGCGACGGCCTACCAGCATCTTCAGAGAAGACCCGCTCAGTATAGCTGATCGGGTCCCCCCGCAGGGGGCCGATTTCAGCGCGGGGCCGCGATGAGCGAGCGAAGCACCGCGATGATCGCGGAGTTGTCGTGGTCACCCAGGCCGCCCGCCACTCCCGCGAGCAGGAGCTGCCGGTGGAGCGCGGTCGCCAGCAGCGGCGCGCCCGCCGCGTGGCCCACGTCCAGCATCAGCTCGACGTCCTTCAGGTGCTGGGCGAGCTTACCTTCCGCCTCGAAGTTGCCCTCGACCATGCGCTCACCCTTGATGTCCATCGCCCGCGAGTAGGCCGAGCTCTCCTTGAGGATCGCGAGCAGGGTGTTCCCGTCGAGGCCCTGCCGCAGCCCGAACAGGAGACCCTCGGCCAGCGCCAGCCGGTTGAGCCCGAGGACGAGGTTGACGACGAGCTTGGCCCGCGCGCCCGACCCGTTCGGCCCCACGTGACGCACGCGCTCACTGAGCGCGTCCAGGATCGGCCGACAGCGGGCGAACAGCTCGGGATCGCCGCCCACCATCACCGGCGCCTCGCGCCGTCGCGCCTGCCCGCTCGATCCCGCGACCGGCGCGTCCAGCATCGGGTTGCCGCGCGCCGCGAGGAGGGCGGCCAGCGCGGCGGACGCGTCGGGATGGATCGTGCTGTTGTCGATGACCACGACTCCGCTCGGGGCCGCGTTCAGCGCGCCGTCCGGGCCGAGCAGCACCTCGCGGACGAGATCGGCGGTCATGAGGCAGGTCATCACCACGCCGGCCCCGCGGGCCGCGTCGGCGGGGGAGCGCGCGGGGATGCCGCCGCGCGCCTCGTGCTCGCGCATCCGCTCGGGCGCGGTGTCGTAACCGCGCACCGTGAGGCCCGCCTTGATCAGGTTGCCCGCGAGGGCCGACCCCAGCAGGCCCATGCCGATGTACGCGACGACGCCAGGCAGGCCGAGACTCCGGTGGACTAGCGGGCCGCGGGGGCGGAGCGCGCCGGAGTCAGGTTCTCCAGCAGCCGCCCGAAGCCGGTGATCGGGCGGGTGATGCCGAGGGCGCGGAGCGCGGTCCAGATCGTGGACTGGTTGGAGGTCACCACCGGCTTGCCGGTGCGCGCCTCGATGGCCGCGGCGGCCTCGACCGAGCGCCACGCGGTGCAGGAGCAGAGCAGGGCGTCCGCCTCGGGCCGGCAGACCCGCGCCGCGAACTCCGCGACCGCGTCCGGATCCTGGTTGTTGATGCCCTGGTTGCCCGCGGCGGCGGCGCGCGGCTCGCCGTCCACGTTCAGCACCTCGAAGCCCTGCGCTTCCAGGTAGGCGCGCAGCCGCTGGTTATTCCACTCCGGGTACGGCGTGGCGACCGAGAGCCGCTTCGCCCCGAAGAAGCGCAGCGCCTCGATCACGGACGGGCTGGTGGCCACCGCGGGCACGCGCGCCTCGCGCCGGATCAGCTCGAGCATCTCGGTGTCCCAGCCCGGGCCCTTGTAGAAGCTGCCGGTGGTGCACCCGTACACCACCACGTCCACGCTGGCGGTGGCCAGGTAGCGGGCCCCGCTCTCGATCTCCGCGTTCATCCGCACGTAGGCGTCGTCGCCGTTACTGTCGTTGGTCAGCCACAGGCGCTGACCGTGCACGGTGACGTCGCGCGGGACCGTCATCTGGAAGTCGGCCTCGCACGTGGTGTTGGTCGAGGGGATCATCACGCCGATGCGCTTGCGGGGGCTCATAGTACGCAGAAACCCTGCGCTTCGATCCCGAGCGGCACGTTGAACTTGCTGCGGAAGTTCTCGAGCGCCACCGCGGCGGTGAGCTCGACGATCTGGGTGTCGTCGTAGCAGGTCTTGAGGCGCGCGAACAGCTCGTCGCCGACCCGCTGGCCGGTGATGGTCATGGCCTCCGCGTATTCGAACGCCACGCGCTCCGCGTCCGAGAAGCGCCGGCTCTCCCGCCAGGTAG
>DATFUK010000364.1:0-4029 GCA_035260865.1 Candidatus Methylomirabilota bacterium
GCCCCGGTCCATGCAGGTGATCATCAGCACCCGCGGCATGACCGTCTCCCGGACCTACAAGGACGAGCTCACCCGCAAGCTCGCCAAGCTCGCGCCGATGGTGCCCGCGCTCGTGGAGACGCGCGCGGTCCTCACCAAGGAGAAGCACCGCCGCACCGCGGCCCTGACCTTGCTCGCCCGGCGCCGGGCCTTCCGCAGCCGGGAAACCGCCCCCGAGCTCGAGGTGGCGGTCGACCGCGCGGTGCACGCGCTCCTCCGCCAGGTGCGCGAGACGAAGGCGCGCCGCCCCCGTCGTCCCGCGGCCGGGCCATCGTGACCGAGCCGGTGGCCCCCGAGCCGATCCGCTTCGTCATCATCACCGGGCTCTCCGGGGCGGGGAAGAGCTACGCGATCAAGTGTCTCGAGGACCTGAACTACTTCTGCGTGGACAACCTGCCTACCACGCTGATCCCCACCTTCGCGGAGCTGTGCGCCCAGTCGAGCCGCGGCATCCCGGCCATCGCGCTCGGGGTCGACGTGCGGGAAGGCGAGTATCTCGCCAGCATGGTGGGCACGCTGGAGGAGCTGCGGACCCGGGGCCACCGGGTGGACGTGCTCTTCCTGGAGGCCTCGGACGAGTCGCTGGTGCGCCGCTACCACGAGACGCGGCGCCGGCACCCGCTCGCGGGCGAGGGCAACGTGCTCGACGGCATCCGGGCCGAGCGGAAGGCCCTGGCCCATCTCCGGGAGATCGCCGACCGCATCATCGACACCTCCGCCCTGACCGTGCACCAGCTCAAGGACCAGATGGTGCAGTCCTACGGCCCCCAGACCGCCCGGGGCGGGCTCACGGTGGCGCTGGTGTCCTTCGGCTTCAAGCACGGGGTCCCCTACGACGGCGATCTCGTCTTCGACGTCCGGTTCCTCCCCAACCCGCACTTCGTCGAGAAGCTGCGCCCCCTGGACGGGCGCGACCGCGCGGTCGAGGAGTACGTGATGTCGTTCCCGGAGAGTCGCGAGCTCCTCTCCCGGCTCGAGGGATTGCTCAAGTTCCTCCTGCCGCTCTACGAGCGCGAAGGGAAGGCCTACCTCACGGTCGCCGTCGGCTGCACGGGCGGGCGGCATCGGTCGGTGATGATCGTGGAAGCCCTCCGCTCCTTCCTGACCGGTCTCGGCCTGAGTCCGATCGTCAGGCACCGGGACCTGGATCGTGAGTGACGCCCCGCTCCACTTCCTCTTCGGCATCCACAACCACCAGCCCGTCGGCAACTTCGACGAGGTCGTCGACGACGCGGTCCTCCGTGCCTACCATCCGTTCCTGCGGGCCATCGCGGAGACCGGCGCCGGCCTGTCCCTGACCGTCCACTGCTCCGGAGGCCTGCTCGCCACCCTGAAGGAGCGCGCGCGGCCGACGTTCGACCTGCTCGGGCGGCTCGCCGCGGACGGGCAGGTGGAGCTCCTGACCGGCGGCTTCTACGAGCCGATCCTGGCCCTCCTGCCGGACTGGGACAAGGTCGGGCAGATCCAGGCGATGACCCAGTTCATCAAGACCAGCTTCGGGGTGACCGCGCGGGGCATGTGGCTGGCCGAGCGTATCTGGGAGCCCCAGCTTCCGCGCGTCCTGCGCGAGGCCGGCGTGGAGTTCGTCCTGGTCGACGATTCGCACTTCGCGCTGGCCGGCCTCGACCCGGAGAGGCTGGGCGGCTACTACCTGACCGAGGAGCAGGGGGCCTCGGTCGCGGTGTTCCCGATCAACCAGCGGCTGCGCTACCTGGTGCCCTTCGCGGACCCGGCGGAGAGCGTGCGGTATCTGGAAACGCGCCGCGGCGCGGGCGCGGTGACGATGGTGGACGACGGCGAGAAGTTCGGGGTCTGGCCCGGCACCGACCGGCTGGTCTACGGCGAGCGCTGGCTCGCCCGCTTCCTGGACACCCTGCGGGTCACCCCGTGGCTGCGCGTCTCCACCTTCTCCCGCTTCCTCGACACCGAGGCCCCGGCCGGGCGCGTCTACCTGCCGACCGCGGCCTACACCGAGATGGGCGAGTGGGCCCTGCCGCCCGCCGCCGCCGCGGAGCTGCACGACGCGCGCGCGCGCCTGGCCGCGCTGCCCGACGGCGAGCGGCTCTCGCGGCTCCTGCGCGGCGGCTTCTTCCGGAACTTCCTGATCAAGTACCCGGAGATCGGCGACGCCTACTGGAAGATGATCCGTCTCTCGCGTCGCGTGCACGAGGGCCTCACCGCGCGCCCGCGCGACCCACGATTGCTCGCGGCCCGCGAGCGGCTCTGGCAGGGACAGGCCAACGACGCCTACTGGCACGGGGTGTTCGGCGGCTGCTACCTCCCGCACCTCCGCCGCGCGGTCAAGTCGGCGCTGGTCGGCTGCGAGCGGCGCCTCGAGGGCCCGGGCAAGCCGCTGGGCCTCGACTGCGTGCGCGCCGACATCGACGGCGACGGGGTGGTCGAGGTGGTGGTGCGCACCCGGTGGCTCGGCCTGACCCTGCGGCCGGCCCGCGGCGGCTCGCTCACCGAGCTGCTCTGGCTCGGCGGAGAGATGGACACCGCCGACGTGCTGACGCGGCGCCCCGAGCCCTATCACCGGCAGGTGGCGGAGCGGCCGTCGGACCCGGGGACGGGGGAAGTGAAGACGATCCACTCGGCTCCGGAGGTCAAGGAAGCGGGCCTGACCGCGCTGCTCCGCTACGACCGCTTCCGCCGCGCGTCCCTCCTCGACGGGCTGTTTCCCCCGCAGGGCGACCTCGATCCGCTCGATCCGTGGGACGCGGCGCGGCTGGTGGTCGGCGAGCGGCCGCTCGATCACGAGGTGAAGACGTCGCCGCGCGAGGTGGCGCTGCTGTGCTCGCTGCAGCGTCCCGACGGCCTGCCGATGGCGGTGCAGAAGTCGGTGGTGGCCATGGCGGACGATCCCGCGGTGACCGTGACCTATCGCGTGCGCTGGGAGGGGGAGGAGGCGCTCGTGGCCCGGTGGGTGGTGCAGTGGAATCTGACGCTGAGCGCGGGCGACGCGCCCGGCCGCTACTATCGCGTGGCCGGCCGCCCGTCCCTCGGCAGCCGCGGCCGCATCCCCGCGGTGCACGGCCTCGCGATGGTGGACGAGTGGCTCGGCTGCGAGCTGGCGCTCCGGTGGGCGAATCCCGCCGACATCGCGTGGGCGCCGGTGGAGACGGTGTCGCTGTCCGAGACCGGCTTCGAGCGCATCTACCAGGGATCCGCGCTGCTCTTCGCGTGGCCGCTGAGACTTCAGCCCGGGCAGACGTGGGAGACCTCGGTGCGCGTGGCGATCGGCGAAACCGCCGCCGGATCGGCGGAAACCCGGGATACCCCTTGAGAGGCGCCCGCCGGGCGTGATAGTGTCACGTACCCGCGGTCGATCGAATCGAGAGCACGAGGAGGCAGGACGGATGGCGCGCGAGGAGTACCTGTTCACGTCGGAGTCGGTGACCGAAGGGCACCCGGACAAGATCGCCGATCAGGTTTCGGACGCTGTCCTGGACGCGATCCTCACCCAGGATCCGACCGGGCGGGTGGCCTGCGAGACGCTCCTCACCACCGGCCTCGTGGTGGTGGCGGGCGAGATCACCACCTCGTGCTACGTGGACATCCCGAAGGTAGCCCGCGAGACCATCCGGGAGGTCGGCTACACGCGCGCCAAGTACGGCTTCGACTACGAGACGTGCGGGGTCATCACCGCGATCGACGAGCAGTCGGGCGACATCGCGATGGGCGTGGACAAGCTCGGGGCGGGCGACCAGGGCCTCATGTTCGGCTACGCCTGCACCGAGACCGAGGAGCTGATGCCGCTGCCCATCATGCTGGCCCACAAGCTCTGCCAGCGGCTCACCCACGTCCGCAAGAGCGGGGCGATCGACTACCTCCGCCCGGACGGCAAGAGCCAGGTCTCGGTCCGCTACGTGGACGGCAAGCCGGTGGGGGTGGAGACGGTGGTCATCTCCACGCAGCACGGGCCGGACACCGAGCTGTCGAAGATCCGGGAGGAGATGATCGAGCAGGTCGTGCTGCCGACCATCCCCA
>DATFUK010000365.1:0-2366 GCA_035260865.1 Candidatus Methylomirabilota bacterium
CCCCCGCCGCGAGAGGGGATGAGTGGTCATGGGTTGGCGGAGCCGCCCGATTGCGAATAGTATACGGGGCCATGACCACCGACACCGGCCGCACCCGCGCTCTCGTCCAGCAGGCCTGGGACGGCGACATCGTCCCCGCGCTCACCGAGTACATCCGCATCCCGGCCAAGTCGCCCATGTACGACACGAAGTGGGCGGAGCACGGCCACATCGACCAGGCGGTGACCCTGATGACCGACTGGGCCCGCAAGCGGAAGATCGAGGGGCTGACCATCGAGGTGGTCCGGCTCCCGGGCCGCACGCCGGTCATCCTGATGGAAGTGCCGGGCGCGGGCGGCGAGACCGTCCTGCTCTACGGCCACTGCGACAAGCAGCCGGAGATGGTGGGGTGGGCCGCGGACGCCGGGCCGTGGATCCCGGTGCGCCGCGGCGACCGGCTCTTCGGCCGCGGGGCGGGCGACGACGGCTACGCCTCGTTCGCGGCGCTGACCGCGATCGAGACGCTGCAGGCCCAGGGGATCCCGCACGCGCGCTGCGTCGTCCTGATCGAGGCCTCCGAGGAGAGCGGCAGCCCCGACCTGCCCGCCTACGTGGAGCAGCTGGCCGACCGCATCCGTCCGGACCTCGTCGTCTGCCTCGACTCCGGGTGCGGCGACTACGACCACCTGTGGGCCACCACCTCGCTGCGCGGCGTCCTGAGCGGCACGCTCACCGTGGAGGTTCTGGGCGAGGGCGTGCACTCGGGGGCGGCCAGCGGCATCGTGCCCTCGAGCTTCCGCATCCTGCGCCAGCTGCTCGACCGGCTCGAGGACGATCGCACCGGCAAGATCCTCGTGGAGGCCTGCCACGTGGACATCCCGCCCGCCCGGCTCGCCGAGGTGCGCGCGGTCGCCGGCGTGCTGGGCGACGACGTCTGGCAGCGCTTCCCCTTCCTGCCCGGCATGCGCGCGGTGACGCAGGACCCGGTGGAGGCGCTGCTCAACAACACCTGGCGGCCCGCGCTCTCGGTCACCGGCATGGATGGCATCCCCGCGCTGGCGGACGCCGGCAACGTGCTGCGGCCGAAGACCTCGGTGAAGCTCTCGCTGCGCCTGCCGCCCACCACCGACGCGACGCTCGCGAGCCGGCGGGTCAAGGAGGTGCTCGAGGCGGATCCGCCGTATGGCGCGCGCGTGACCTACGCGACCGGCGAGCGGCCCGGCACCGGCTGGAACGCGCCCGCGATGGCGGGCTGGCTGCGCGAGTCGGTGGAGCGCGCCTCCACCGCGCAGTTCGGCGCGCCCGCGATGTTCGACGGGCTCGGCGGCTCGATCCCGTTCATGAGCATGCTGGGCGAGCGGTTCCCCGAAGCCCAGTTCCTCGTCACCGGGGTGATGGGACCCGGTTCCAACGCGCACGGGCCCAACGAGTTCATCGACCTGCCGACCGGCGTGAAGGTGACCGCCTGCGTGGCGCAGGTGCTCGCCGACCACGCCGCGCACCGGGGGTGCTGAGACCATGGCCGCAGTTGCTGGGCGAGGCGCAGCCGCAGGCGAGCCGAGCGGATATGTAAAGGCGCTGGACGGGCGGGTCGCGGTGGTGACGGGCGCGGGGCGGCTGCGCGGCATCGGGCGGGCCACCGCGCTGGCCCTGGCCGGACTCGGGGCGGACGTGGTGGTCACCGGCACCGGCCGCGATCCCGCGACCTATCCCGACGACGAGAAGAAGGCGGGATGGCGCGACGTGGAGAGCACCGCCGACCAGGTCCGCGCGCTGGGCCGCAAGGCGCTCACGTGGACCGGCGACGTGAGCCAGGCGCCGGCGGTGGAGAAGCTGGTGGACCAGGTGACGAAGACCTTCGGCCGTCTCGACGTGCTCGTGAACAACGCGGCCTACCCGCGCGGCAACGACCGGGTGCCGCTCCCCGAATTGGACGAGGGCGTCTGGCGAAAAGTCCTCGACATCAAGCTGACCGGCGCGTTCCTGCTCTGCAAGCGCGTCGTACCGATCATGATCAAGCAGAAGTGGGGGCGCATCATCAACCTATCGTCGATCGCGGGCAAGCGCGGCGCCCCCAACACCGCGGCCTACAACGCGGCCAACTTCGGCATCCAGGGGCTCACCCAGTCGCTGGCCCAGGAGGTCGCGCGCCACGGCGTCACCGTCAACGCGGTGTGCCCCGGCACCATCGAGACTGCCAGAATGGATGTTCTGGGGCGGGGAGAGGGCTGGCAGCGGCAGCTCGACCGGATCCCGATGGGCCGGGCCGCCTCCGACGAGGAGGTCGCGGGCCTCATCGCGTTCCTCTGCTCGCCCGCCGCCGCGTTCATGACCGGCCAGTCCGTCAACATCGACGGCGGGGTGGTGATGTGGTGAGGTAGCGGCGG
>DATFUK010000366.1:0-27289 GCA_035260865.1 Candidatus Methylomirabilota bacterium
CGAGCGGCAAGACGATCATCATGTCGCAGGACGCCATCTGGATGCAGGAGAACCTGGATGGCTACCCGGCCGGCCTGAATTATAGCGTCAAGGACTACAACAACTCGGTGAACCGGCTGAAGATGATCCGCGACCTCGAGGACGGCGAGATCTTCTTCGCCCACGACCAGGACCAGTTCAAGGCCAAGGGCAACCAGTGGTATAAGTAGCCGCCGCGATCACCGCGGTGTGAGAAGGCCCCCCGCTCACGCGGGGGGCCTTCGTGTTCTCGCCATGAACGCATCCCCCCTCATCAGTCTCGAGTCGGTCTCCAAGCGCTACGGCTCTCGGACCATCATCCACGACCTTTCCTTCGCGGTCGGGATGGGGGAGATCGTGGGATTCCTCGGGCCGAACGGCGCGGGCAAGACCACCACCATGCGGATGATCGCCGGCTTCACCGCCGCCACCTCGGGCCGGGTGACGGTGGCCGGGCGCGACATGGCCACCGACAACGTGGACGCGGCCCGCCTGATCGGCTACCTGCCGGAGCGCCCGCCGCTTTACGACGTGCTCGACGTCTCCGCCTATCTCCGCTTCGTGGCCCGGGTGAAGGGGGTATCGCGCGCGGCCCTCCGGGGGGAGATCGAGCGGGTCGCGGCGGCCTGCCGCCTGGAAGCGGTGATGGACGACGAGATCTTCAAGCTCTCCAAGGGCTACCGGCAGCGCCTGGGCCTGGCCCAGGCGCTCCTCGGGGCGCCCGAGGTGCTGCTGCTCGACGAGCCCACCGCCGGGCTCGATCCCGGCCAGATCCAGGAGACCCGCGAGGTGATCCGCGCCTTCGGCGCCGGCCACGCGGTCCTGCTCAGCACCCACATCCTCGCCGAGGTCACCTTGATCTGCCAGCGCGTCGCCATCATCAACCACGGCCGCCTGCTCGCCATCGACTCGCCGGCCGGCCTCCAGCGCGCGATGGAGCAGACCAACCAGGTGAGCCTGCGGGTGACCGGGGAGGCGCCGGCCCTGCGGGACGCGCTGCGCGCGGTGGACGGGGTCCGCGCGGTCGACATCCGCGGAGACGCGGCCCAGCCCGGGGCGCTCATCGTCGACTGCCAGGTCGAGTCCCGCGACGGCGTGGAGGCCGCGATCGCCCGCGCGGTGGCCGGCCCCTTCGACCTGCACCGGCTGGAACGGCGCGAGCCCACGCTCGAGAACATCTTCCTGCGCTACGTCCAGGAGCCGACCGGGCGCGGAGCGGCGGCGTGAGCGGGACCCTCGCGGTCTACCGGAAAGAGATGGCGACCTACTTCCGCTCGCCGATCGCCTACTACGTGGTCGCGGTGTTCCTGCTCGGCAGCGGCTACTTCTTCCTCTACAACATCTTCCTCAGCGGCGAGACCGCGATGGCGGGGACGTTCCAGAACATGGGGATCCTCCTGATGACGCTGGCCCCCGTGGTCTCGATGCGGCTCCTCGCGGCCGAGTACAACGCGGGCACCGCAGAGCTGCTCCTCACCCTGCCGCTCACCCCGTGGCAGATCGTCGCCGGCAAGTTCCTGGGCGCGGTCACCATCCTCCTGCTGATCACCGCGGGCACCATGGTCGACCTCATCCCCCTCTACCTCTTCGGCACCCCCGAGAGCACCACCATCCTCTCCGGCTACATCGGCTTCGTGCTGCTCGGGCTGGCCTGCCTGGCCGTCGGCCAGCTCTTCTCGACGCTGACCCACAACCAGATCGTGGCCGCCCTGCTCTCGGCCGCGGCCCTCCTGGCCTTCTGGTGGGTGGGGCACCTCCAGTCGTTCCAGACCTCGCCGGGGGTGCGCGCGTTCGTCGCCTACCTGTCGTTCTCCCTGCACTTCACCGACTTCATCCAGGGGCTCGTGCGCACCGAGGGCGTGGTCTTCTTCCTGGTCGTCGCCACCGCCGCCCTCACCCTGAGCGCGGCCTACCTCCAGTGGCGACGCTGAGCCGGACTCGCACGATCCGCTCGGGGTGGCTCCTCCTCGCGGGGATCGCCCTGCTCGCGGCGGCGCTCGCGGTGCACGCGATCCTCCTCGAGGCCGTCACCGCCACGTGGGTCCTCGCCGGGGCGGGCGTCCTCCTCGCCGCGGTCGGCGCGCTCGGCCTCCGTGCCGAGCTCGCCGCGCTCGCGCGGCGCCGCCGGGCGGAGATCGCGCTCTTCACGGTGGGGATCGTCGGCCTTCTGTGCGCGGTCGCGTACCTCTCGGCGCGCTATCCGCTCCGCTTCGATCTCTCCAGCACCGGCGCCTACTCGCTGGCCGAGCCGACCGTCACCATGCTCAAGCGGCTCGATCGGCCGGTCCGCATCGTCTTCTTCCACGATCCGATGATGCGCGAGACGGTCGAGCTCTACCAGCTGATCGCCGCGCAGACCCCGCGGATCTCCGTCGAGTTCTACGACCCGATGATCAGCCCCGCGCAGGCCCGCATGCTCGGGGTGAACTTCGCGGGCACCGCGGTCCTGGAGAGCGAGGGGCGCACGCTCCAGGTCAACAGCAGCAGCGAGACCGACATCGCGAACGGCATCCTGCGCGTCTCCCAGAGCGCGACCCAGCGGGTGTGCTTCCTCGATGGTCACCGCGAGCCGGATCCGTTCAGCCTGGAGTCCCACGATCACCTCGAGGGCGCCCCCGGCCACTCGCACGGCCTCGGCGCCAAGTACGTGCTGCACGAGCGTCACGGGCTGGCCAAGGCCCGCAACGCGCTGGAGACGCTCAACTACAAGGCGGAGAAGGTCCTGCTGCTGCAGCAGACGAACGGGCTCGCCGGCTGCGCGGTGCTGGTGGTGGCGGGACCGAAGGTGCCGCTGCTCCCGGCCGAGGTGGACGCGATCCGGACCTACCTCGCGGCGGGCGGCAGCGCGCTGTTCATGCTCGACCCGTTCGTGGCCACCGGTCTCGAGCCGGTGATCCGCGAGTACGGCATCGTGGTGGACGACGACATCGTCATCGACGAGGCGAGCCATTTCTGGGCGGACGTCTCGTCCCCGGCGGTCAGCGATCCCAATCGGCACCAGATCACCCGCGACCTTCCCCTCACCTTCTTCCCGGGGGCGCGCTCGCTCTCCCCCACCCCGCAGCGGGTCCCGGGCACCTCGGTGATCCCGCTCCTCAACACCTCCAAGAACAGCTGGGGGCAGGCCAGCCCCGACCGCGTGGGGTTCGTGAAGGGCCGCGACGTCCCGGGGCCGAACACCTTGATGGTGGTCGCGCTGCGGCGGCCGGTCGCCGCCGGCGACGGCCCCGCGCCCGAGGGCCCGCGCTCGCGCATCGCGGTGGTGGGCGATTCGGACTTCGCCACCAACTCCTTCTTCCACATCATGGGCAACGGCGCGCTCTTCCTGAACACCATCAACTACCTGGGCGCGCAGGAGAACCTGATCGGCCTGACCCCGCGGACCACCGATCTGCCCCGCATCAACCTCACCAACCGGCAGATGAAGGCGACCTTCTTCCTCTCGGTGCTCCTGGTCCCCGCCCTGCTCGCGGTGGTGGGGACCGCGGTGTGGTGGAAGCAGCATTGAGCCGGGCCCCGGGGCGCCGGCGCGGCCTCATCGTCGTCTGGCTGCTGCTGGGGGTGGTGGCGCTGGGGATCGGGGCGCTGGAGTGGACCGACCGGCTCCGCGCGACGTCGGGAAGTGCGGGCGGCGCCGACCCTCGCCTCCTGCTGCCGGTGCCGCTCAGCGAGCTCGGGGCGATCGAGATCGCCGACGCGGGGAGACTCCACCGCTTCGAGCGCGACGCGACCGGCGCCTGGTTCTACCACGGCGCCCACGGCGGCGCCGAGGGGCCCCACCAGCACGATCCGGATCCGGCGCGGGCCGACCGCATCGCGCGCGCCTTCGCCGCGTTCGGGCGAACGCGCGTCGAGCGGGACTTCCCTCTCGGGCGCGACGGTGCGGCCTACGGGGTCTCCGCGCCCGAGCTCGTGATCCTCGTCTACCGCCCGGGGCAGTCGCAGCCGCTCGTCCAGTACGCGGTGGGCCACCTCGCCCCGGACACGGTCAGCCGGTACGTGACGGTGGTGGGGCACCCGGTGGTGGTCACCATCCCGGCGTACCAGATCGACAACCTGCGGGACCTGGTGCGGGCGCTGGGCGCCGCGCCTGCCCCCGGCGCGACCGTGACGGGCTCGCGATGAGAGCCACCTTCCGGGCCCTGACCGGCCTCGCGCTCGTGACCGCGGCCGCCACGAGCCCGGCGTCGGCCCATACCGGCGGCCGCAACGGCTACGCCTCGCTCGCGGTCGACGGCACCGGCGCCCGCTATGCCCTGACCCTCTGGCCGGCGAGCGTGCCCCCGGCGGTGGCCGAGGCGCTCCGGCTCGCGCGCGCCGGACCCGGCCCGGCGCGAGACCAGCTGCTGGGCTGGATCCGCGACAAGATCACGCTGGCCGCGCAGGGACGACGCTGCGAGCCGGATCCCGGCTCGGTGGCCGATCCGGCGTCGCCCGCGGAGAGCGTCACCCTCGTGGTCGAGTACGCGTGCGGCGTCGAGATCCGCGACCTCGTGATCCGGGACGACCTGTTCGACGTGCTCGGCGCGGACTATCACACCCTCGCCCGCATCGACGCGGCGGGGACGACGAATCAGTTCGCGTTCGGCACCGAATCGCGCGAGACCCGCGTGCGGCTCGACGAGCGGCGGCGCGGCACCGGCGGCTTCGTGTGGCTCGGCATCGAGCACATCCTGACCGGATGGGACCACCTCCTGTTCCTCCTCGTGCTGCTCCTGCGCGGGGGCGGCTGGCTCTCGCTCCTCCGGATCGTCACCGCGTTCACCCTCGCCCACAGCGCGACCCTCGCCCTCGCGGCCCTCGACGTCGTGACCCTGCCCGATCGGCTCATCGAGTCGGTCATCGCCCTGTCGATCGCGCTGGTCGCGGGCGAGAATCTCCTCTTCCGCTCGCTGGTGGCCCGGCGGTGGCTGGTCAGCTTCTGCTTCGGGCTGGTCCACGGCTTCGGCTTCTCGTCCGTCCTGCGCGAGGTCGGGCTCCCCACGCAGGGCCTCGTCCTCTCGCTCCTCGGCTTCAACGTCGGGGTCGAGCTCGGGCAGGCTCTCGTGGTGGCCCTCGCGCTGCCCGCGCTGGCCCTCCTCCGGCGGACCCACTGGGAGACGCGCGTGATCCGGATCGCCTCGCTGGCCACCCTGCTCATCGGCTCGATCCTGTTCGTGGAGCGCGCGCTCTTCTGAGCACGCCGCCGTTGTCAACGTGGTGCCCCTGTGCCACGCTAGGAAGCCGTGACGACGGCCCTCCGGTTCCTGCCGCCGCTCGCGTGGTCGGTGCTGATCGCGTGGTTCTCGGGCGCCCGGTGGCACGGCGGCGCCACGACCCCGCTCTTCGAGCCCTGGCTGCGCGCGCTCTTGCCCTGGGCCACCCCCGAGCAGATCGCGGGCGCGCACTGGCTGCTGCGGAAGACCGGCCACGTCGTCGAGTACGCGGTGCTCGCCCTGCTCTGGCGGCGCGCCCTCGCCGGCCCCGACGCGCCCATGCCTTGGCGCTGGCCGCTCGCGCTCGCCGCGCTCACCGCCGGGCTCGACGAGACACACCAGGCCTTCACCCCCACCCGTGAAGGGCGCATCGCCGACGTGCTGCTCGACAGCGGCGCGGCGGCGGCGGCCCTCCTGGTGGCCGCGCGCGGGATGTGGCGCGCCGCCGATGGGCTCGCGTGGCTGCTGCTCTGGGCGGCCGCCGCCGGCGGCACCGTGCTGCTCGCGATCGACGTGGCCGCTGCGGCGCCGTCGGGCTGGCTCTGGTGGAGCGTCCCCGCCGCGTGGCTCACCCTCTGGATCTGGCGACGGAGGCGCGCCCGCGCGTGAGCGACCTGCCCGCGTGGCGGCAGGGCGACCTGCCCCACGCGCCCGCCTACAACCCCATCAACCTGGTCCGGGTCATCGGACCGGGCGCGATCCTGCTCGGGCTCTCGCTGGGCGCGGGCGACTGGCTGCTCGGCCCGGCGATCGCCGCCGCCTACGGCCCGACCCTGCTCTGGGTCTGCACGCTGTCGATCCTCTTCCAGGCCGCGCTCAACGCGGAGATGGCGCGCTACACGCTGGCCACCGGCGAGCCCATCTTCACCGGCTTCATGCGCCAGCGGCCCGGCGCGGGGTTCTGGGCCGCCGGCTACTCGCTCCTCCATCTCGCGCAGGTGGGCTGGCCCGGCTGGGCGCTCGCGGGCGGCTCCGCCCTCGCCGCGCTGCTGCTCGGCCGCGTGCCGCGCGCGGAGGACCGCGACGCGGTGGTCGGCTTCGGGTACCTGATCTTCCTCGCCGCGGTCGGGCTCGTGCTGCTCGGCCGGCGCGCCCAGCGGGCGTTCGAGATCGCCGAGTGGATCATGATGGCGTGGATGCTGGGGTTCCTCGTCGCGCTGGCCGTCCGCTTCGTGCCCGGGACGGCCTGGTCCCGGCTCGCGTGGAGCTTCGCGGGCCGGCCGCTGTGGGAGCCCGGCTTCGTCGCGACGAGCTTCCCCGCCGCCACGATCGACTGGACGCTCGTCACCGCCTTCGCGGCGTACTCCGGCGCGGGCGGGACCATCAACGCCATGCTCACCTACTGGCTGCGCGACAAGGGCTTCGGCATGGCGGGCACCGTGGGGGCGCAGCCCACGCCGGTGGGCGACCAGACCATCCTGCTGCCGCGCGACGGGGCCATCTTCCCGCCCAGCGAGGCGAACCTCGCGAAGTGGCGCGAGTGGTGGCGCTATCTCCGGGCGGACCTCTCCTATCTGTGGACGGCGGGCTGCCTGATCGGCATGGGCCTGCCGGTGCTGCTCGCGCTCGACGCGGTGCCCGCGGGCACCGACATGGGCGGCTTCGGGGCCGGCGCGGTCTTCGCGCGCGAGCTGACCCGGCGCTACTCGGCCCTGCTCTGGCTGCCCGCGCTGCTGACCACGCTCTGGATCTTCTTCTCGACCCAGGTCGGCATCGTGGAGGGCTTCACGCGCAACGTGACCGAGATGCTCTGGACCGCGGGGGTGCGACCGGTCAGCGCGGGCCGGGTCTACTACCCGGTGCTCGCGCTCTTCGTGCTCGCGGGGTGCCTCGCCATGACGGTGGCGGATCCCCTCACCCTGATCGTGATCGGCGCGGACATCGCGGCGGTGAACTTCGCGGTGCTGTCCTTCCACACCCTGCGCCTGAATCGCGCGCTGCTGCCGGAGGCCCTGCGACCGCCGCGCTGGCGCGAGGCGGTGGTCGCGGTGGGGGGCATCGGCTTCGCGGTGCTGGCGCTCCTCGCGACGGCGGCCCGGCTCGGGCTGCTGCCCGCGTCGGGCCGCTGAGCTACACCCCGCCGACCGCGCGGCCGTTCACGAGCACGAGCTTCAGATCCGCGAGCGCCTCGATGCGCTCGGCCGGGTCGCCCGCGACCGCGATCAGATCCGCCGCGCAACCGGGAGCCACGCGGCCGGTCACCTCGCCCAGGCCCAGGCAGTCCGCCGCGGTGACGGTGGCGGACCGGATCGCCTCGAGCGGGGTCATACCGTACTTCACCATCAGCGTGAGCTCGGGCAGCAGGGAGCCGTGGAAGTTGAGCGGGGTGCCCGAGTCGGCGCCCGCCGCGATGCGCACCCCCGCGCGATGCGCGAGCTGGAAGCTCGCCACGTGCGCGGGCACGACCTGCTCGGACTTGCGGACCATGAATTGCGGGATCCCCGCCGCGAGCCCGCCCGCCGCGATGGCGATGGGCGCGTTCAGGGTCGGCACCAGGAAGGTTCCGTCGCGCCGCATGTGGGCCACGATCTCCTCGGTGAGGAAGACGCCGTGCTCGATCGAGGTGATCCCCGCGTCGATCGCCTCGCTGATCCCGGTCGCGGCCATCGCGTGGGCCGCGGTGCGGCGCCCCGCCTTGCGCGCCTCCTCGATGGCCGCGCGCATCTCCTCGAGGGTCATCTGGGGCGAGCCGGGCTCCACCCCCGGGGTCATCACGCCGCCGGTGGCGATGATCTTGATCACGTCGGCGCCCGCCTTGAGCTGCTCGCGCACCGCCTTGCGCGCGTCGTCGGGCCCGTCGGCCTCGCGGCCGAGCCAGTGCCCGTGCCCGCCGGTCATGCACACCGGGCGGCCGGCGGCGAGGATGCGCGGCCCGTCGATCAGCCCTTCCTGGATCGCCCGCCGCGCGGCGATCTCCACGTACTCGCGGCCGCCCAGGTCCCGCACCGTGGTCACCCCGGCGCGCGCCGTCTCGCGGGCGCGCAGCAAGGCCTTGATGGCGGTCAGGGCCAGGGGCTCCTCGCGCAGCGGCCGCACCGGATCGGCCTCCGCCCCGAAGCAGAGATGCACGTGGCAGTTGATGAGCCCGGGCAAGAGCGTGTAGCCCGCCAGGTCCAGCCCGTTGCCCCGCGGCGCCCGCGCGTCGTCGACCACCGCGGTGATCACGCCGCCCTCCACCACCACGGATCGGCCCCGCACCGGCTCCGCCCCGGTGCCGTCGATGATCCGCGCCCCACTGAGTACCAGCGTTCCAGAGCTGTCCATGGCGCCTCGGGTCAGAGTTTGAGCCGCGGGTCGAGCGTGTCGCGCAGGCCGTCGCCGAAGAGGTTGATGCCGAGCACGGTGATGAGGATCGCGAGACCCGGGAACGTCGCCAGCCACCAGGCGGTCGAGAGGTAGACACGGCCATCGGCGAGCATGCCGCCCCAGGTGGGCGTGGGCGGCTGCACGCCCAGTCCGAGGAACGAGAGCGCGGACTCGATCACGATCACCCGCGCCATGTCGAGGGTGGCCACCACCAGCCACGGGGTGAAGGTGTTGGGCAGCACGTGGGTGACCAGGACCCGCCAGTGCCGGCTGCCGAGCGCCACCGCCGCGTGCACGTACTCGCGCTCGCGGATCGAGAGCACCTCGCCCCGGACGACCCGCGCGTACACCACCCAGGACGACACCCCGATGACGATGATGATGTTGCGCAGGCTCGGGCCCAGCACCCCGATGATCGCGATCGCGAGCAGGATGAACGGGAAGGCGAGCTGGACGTCGGCCAGACGCATCAGGAAGTCGTCCATGCGGCCGCCGAAGTAGCCGGCCACGAGCCCGATGACCATGCCGAGCACGCCCGAGATGACCACCGCGGCCAGCCCCACCACCAGCGCGATGCGCGAGCCGAATACGATGCGCGAGAGGATGTCGCGCCCGAGGTGGTCGGTGCCGAGCGGGTGCACGCGCCCCTGCGCGTCCTGCCAGCCCGGCTCCCGCAGCCGCTGGCCGATGTCCTGCTCCAGCGGATCGAACGGGGCGACGATCGGCGCGATCAGGGCGGCCAGCATCACCGCCAGCACCACGAGCATGCCGAAGAGCGCGGTGCGGCGCCGCACCAGCCGCCGGAGCAGCGTCACCCACTCGCGGTCCGCCCAGGGGCGCGGCCGGACGGGCGGCGCGATCTCGGGGGCGGCGGGGGCGGCGGCGGGATGGAGCTGCGCGCCCTCGGCGGGAGTGGACGGCGGCAGCGCGGCCATCAGCGGTACCGGATGCGGGGATCGAGGTAGGTGTAGACGATGTCGACCAGGAAGTTGACGATCACGAAGGTGCTCGCGAGCAGGAAGACCGCGGACTGGACGACCGGATAGTCACGGTTGAAGATGGCCTGCACCGAGAGCCGCCCCACCCCCGGCCACGCGAAGATCGTCTCGGTGATGACCGAGCCGCCGAGGAGGGTGCCCAGGTCGATCCCCACGATGGTGACGATCGGGATCGACGCGTTCTTGAGCGCGTGCTTCCACACCACCGGCGACTCGCCGACCCCCTTGGCGCGCGCGGTGCGGATGTAGTCCTGGGCGAGCACCTCGAGCATCCCCGAGCGGGTGAGCCGTGTGATGCGCGCGGTGGTGAAGAGCCCGAGAGTGATCGCGGGCAGGATCAGGTGCTCGAGGCCGCCGCGGCCCGAGGAGGGCAGCCAGTTCAGCCGCACCGAGAAGACCAGGATCAGCATGATCCCGAGCCAGAAGGTGGGCATGGCCTGCCCGAGCAGCGCGGACACCGTCGCGATGTAGTCGACCGCGGTGTTGCGCTTCATCGCGGAGATGATGCCGGCCGGGATCGCCAGGGCCAGCGCGATCAGGAGGCCCGCCCCCGCGAGCTGGAAGGTGGCGGGCAGCCGCTCGACCACGAGGGGCATCGCGGGCTCGCCGTGGCGCAACGACTCGCCGAAGTCCCCGCGGACTGCCCCCTTGAGGAAGCGGAGGTACTGGACGGCCACCGGGTCGTCGAAGCCCATCGCGGTGCGGAACCTCGCGATGTCCTCGGCGGTCGCGTCGGGGGGCAGCAGGAGCGCGGCGGGGTCACCGGTCAGGTGCAGGATCAGGAACACCACGACCGAGACGCCGAAGAGGACCAGGAGGGATTGCCAGAGCCGGCGCAGCAGGTACGACCTCACGAGCCGACGCGCTCCAGCCGGGCCACCGCCTCGATGTGCGGGGTGTGCGGGAACATGTCGACCGGCTGCACCCATTCGAGCCGGTAGCCGCCGCGCACCAGCTCCCCCAGGTCGCGGGCCAGCGTGGTGGGGTTGCACGATACGTAGACGATGCGGCGGGCCCCGAGCGTGATGAGGGCGTGCAGCGCCTTGGGATGGAAGCCCGCGCGCGGGGGATCCGCGACCACCACCTCCGCGGTCACCCCCTTGGCGATCAGGGAGGGCAGCACGAAGCGGACCTCGCCGCACACGAACGTGCAGTTGGTGATCCGGTTGGCCGCCGCGTTCACCCCCGCGTCGTCCACCGCGGCCTGGGCCACCTCGACGCCGTACACCCATCGCGCGCGCCGGGCCAGGAGCAGGCTGATCGCGCCGGTGCCCGAGTAGAGGTCGTAGACCGTCTCGGTCCCGGTGAGCCCCGCGGACTCGATGACGAGCTCGAAGAGGCGCTCGGCCTGCCGGGTGTTGGTCTGGAAGAACGAGCTGGCCGAGACCTGGAAGGTGAGCCCACCCACCCCCTCGCGGATGTTGTCGCGGCCGCCCAGCAGGTGCTCCTCGACCCCGACCGCCACGCTGGCCTTCTTGGGGTTCACGTTCATGACCACGCTGGTCGTGCCCGGGTCGCGCGCCTGCAGGCGCTGGGCGAGCGGGGCCAGCTCGGACACCGCGGGCGCGGACGTCACCACGTTGGCCATGAGCTCGCCGGTGTGCGTGCCCTCGCGCAGCATGAGGAAGCGCAGGAGCCCTTCGCCGCTGTCCTGCTCGTAGACGGTGAGGCCGCGCTCGACGAAGAAGGCGCGCCCCTCGCCCAGCAGCGCGTTCATGCGATCGGACTGCAGCAGGCAGCGCTCGATGTCGAGCACCGAGTCGTAGCGATCGGCCTCGTGGAGCCCCACCACCAGCGGCTCCTTCGCGGTCCGCGCCACCGTGAACTCCATCTTGTTCCGGTACCCGAACGTCTCCTGGGCGCCGATGATGGGCCGGACCTCGATGCCCTTGAGCCCGCCCAGCCGCTCCAGCGCGTCCACCACCTGCTTGGCCTTGAAGGCGAGCTGGGCGGGATAGGCCATGTGCTGGAGACGGCAGCCGCCGCAGCGCCCAAAGTATGGGCAGGGCGCGTCCACGCGCTGGGGGGACGGCTCCTCGATGGCGTCGATGACCCCCCGCCCGAAGCGCGAGCGCACCTGCACGAGGCGCACGCGGAGGCGATCGCCGGGCAGGCCGCCCGGGACGAAGACCACGTAGCCATCGGCCCGCCCGACGCCCTCGCCCCCGAAGGCCAGGTCGTCGATCGTCAGGGACAGAATCTCCCCGCGTTTGGGTCGGGCCATGGTAGCGACACTATAAATGTCGCTACGATCTGAGTCAATTTGCCCCCTCCCCGCTCCGGTCGGCCAGCGGCCCCCCGTTCAAGCTAGCGAGGACATACCGGCTCAAGTATCATGGATCCACGATGGGGTCGGCCCGCTCTTCCTTCCCGGTCCGTGTAGGCACGATGCTGACTGCCGCCGTACCCGCCCTCGGAGAGCGGCTGCTCGCCGAGCGCATCCGCCAGAGCTGGCGCGGGGCCGTCGGCGCGGAGCTGGCCCATCGCACCCGGCCCGGTGAGCTCCGGGCCGGCACCCTCACGGTGATGGCCGACAATTCCCCCTGGCTCCAGGAGCTCTCCATGCGATCCGCGGAAGTCCTCGAAGCGGTCCGCGCCCGGTTTGGCCCGTCCGTCACCGCGCTGCGCCTCAGCCTGGCCGGCCCCGCCCCGGCCCCTGAGCGGCCGCCGTCCCGCCGGGCCGCCTCTGCAGCTCCGCTGAGGCTCGACGCCGACGAGATGGCCCTCGTGGAAACCGCCGCCGCGCCGGTGCGCGACGAGGCGCTGGCCTCCACGGTTCGCCGCATCATGGCCAAGGGCCTGATCGCGCGCCGGGGCGGGGCCGTCCTCGTGCTCCTGTTCGCGGCGGGCACGCTCGCCGGCTGCGCGACCGCGCAGACGAGCGAGGGGGAGCCGGTCGGTCCCAAGAGCATCACGATCGCCCCGCCCGGCCGCCGCGCGGTCGGTGTCCAGGGCGAGGCCTACGACCACTACGTGATCGCGCAGATGGAGGCCCGCGCCGGCCGCCTGCCGCAGGCCATCGGCCAGCTCCGTGAGGCCATCAAGTTCGATCCCAACACCGCGGTCCTCTGGATCCAGCTCTCCCAGTGGCTGATCCGGATCAACGACACCGCGGGCGCCTTCACCGCCGCGCAGAAAGCCATCGCGCTCGAGCCCGACAACGCGGGCGCCCACATGACGCTGGCCGACCTCTACAAGCGCCAGCGCAAGACCGCGGAGGCGGAGGCCGAGCTGGAGCGGGCGGTGGCGCTCGACCCGCAGACCCCGGACGGCTACCTGGCCCTGGCCCAGCTCCACTTCGAGGGCAAGAGCTACGACAAGGCGCGCGCGGTGCTGCGGCGGCTGGTGACCGCGCGGCCGAACCTCTCCCAGGGCTATTACCTGCTGGGGCGCATCGGCATCGAGAACGAGCAGTGGGACGAGGCCCTGACCAACCTCAAGCGCGCGGTGGACCTCGACCCGGATCACGACGGGGCGTGGTCCGCGCTCGGCTTCGTCTACGAGGCCCAGAACAAGCTCGACGACGCGGTCGCGGTCTACAAGGAAGCGCTCAAGGCCAACCCGGACAACGCGGCCTTCGTGGAGCGGCTGGGCGATCTGCTCGTGAAGCTCGGGCGCTACGGCGAGGCCCAGAGCGAGATCGAGTCGCTGGTGGACTCCCTCCCGCGCGATCCGCGGGTGTGGCTGAAGCTGGGCGCGATCCACTACGAGCAGAAGCAGTACGACAAGGCGATCTCCGCCTTCCGGCAGGCCGTCGCGCTCGAGCCGGGCAACATGCGGACGCGCTACTACCTGGCCACCGCCCTGATGGATTCGGGCAAGGACGACGAGGCGCGGGACGAGCTGGAGAAGATCCTCAAGGCGGATCCCCGCTCGGTGGACGCGCGCGTGCAGCTCGGCTTCCTCTACGGGCGCGCCAAGCGCCACGACGAGGCGGTGGCCACCCTGCAGGAGGCGGTGAACCTCGAGCCGAAGCGCCCCGAGCTCTTCCTCTACCTGGGCACCGCGCTCCAGCGCGCCAGCGAGTACGATCGGGCCGCGTCCGTGCTGCGCGAGGGGCTGTCGGTCGACGACAAGAACAAGGACCTCCACTTCCAGCTCGGAGTGGTCCTGGAGAAGCAGCAGCGCTTCGACGACGCCATCAAGTCGTTCCGCCGCGTCCTCGTCATCGATCCCAAGCACGCCGAGTCGTACAACTACATCGGCTACATGTACGCCGAGAAGGGCACGAACCTGCCCGAGGCCGTCCAGCTCATCCAGCAGGCGCTCGCGATCGAGCCCGAGAACGGCTACTTCATCGACAGCCTGGGCTGGGCGTACTACCAGCAGGGCCGCTATCAAGAGGCCCTGCGCGAGCTGAAGCGCGCGGTGAGCCTGGCCAAGGAAGACCCGGTGCTCTACGAGCACCTGGGCGACGCCTACATCAAGAACAACCTCGCGAACGAGGCCATCGAGGCGTGGGAGAAGTCGCTGCAGGTGGACCCGAACGCGCCCACCGCCCCGCAAGTGAGGATCAAGATCCGGGACGCGCGGGAGAACCAGCTCCGGGTCAAGGGTGCGCCGCCCAAGGCCGAGCAGAAGTAGCCGGCTCCGTCTGGCCGGCGGCCTCCTCCTGGCCGTCGCCAGCCTGTCCGCCTGCGCCACCACCGCGCCGCCCCCCGCCCCGCCCCCCATCGCCGAGGAAGCGCGCGCGGCCCTCGCCCGCATCGAGCAGCATCGCCGGTCGCTGGTCGACCTGCGCTCCCTGGCCGACATCACGCTGCGCCGCAGCGGCCGGTCCCAGCGCCTCTCCGGCGTCATGCTGCTCCTGGGGGAGCCCGCCTCGCTCCGCTTCGAGGCCCTCTCGCCGTTCGGCACGCCGGTGCTGATCGTGGCCGGCGACCCTCAGAGCCTCACGCTCTGGGAGGTACTGGACAACCGGGCCTATCTCGCCCCGACTTCCCCGGACGCCAATCGGCGCTGGCTCGGCCTGGCGCTGGGCGGTGAGGATCTCGTCGCGCTGCTCGCGGCCCGCGCCCGGCCGCTGCCCGATCCGACCCAGGTGGAGCTGGTGGCCCCCGACGAGGCCGGCCCGTCGGTCCGCCTGACCGGGCGCGACGTCGAGCAGCGCATTTGGTTCGACCCGGCCAGCGGGCAGGCCAAGCAGGTCGAGTGGACCGGCAAGAATCCGGCGCGGGTGACGTTCACCCCGACGCCGCCGGACGCCCCGCCGGCCGGGCTCCGGCTCGAGACGCCGGACGGGGCGCTGCGCGTCTCGGTCACCTACCGTGATCCCAAGATGAACACCGGGCTCGACCCCGCGCTGCTGCAGCTGACCGTCCCGGAACACGTTAGAATTCAAGACTTCCGTTGACACTCTTTCGCGGCACATGGTAGCCTACGCTGCCTTGTCGAAGCGGTCGCGGGGGCGCGCGCAGGTGGTGCTTCGCACCTCCGCCAAGGTGAACCTGGCCCTCGAGGTGCTGGGGAAGCGGGGCGACGGGTATCACGAGATCGCGACGGTGCTGCAGGCGGTGGACCTGTTCGATCGCCTGAAGCTGGAAGTGGCCGACACTCTCTCATTGCACACGGATGATCCTGACTTGCCCACCGACGACGGCAACCTGGTGATGCGCGCCGCCCGTCTGCTCCAGAAGGCGGCGGGCATCGAGGCCGGGGCCCGGATCCGGCTGAGCAAGCGCATCCCGGTGGCGGCCGGGCTGGGCGGTGGTTCGAGCGACGCGGCGGCGACGCTCTGGGGGCTGAGCCGGCTGTGGCGGCTTCGCTGGCCCAAAGCGCGGCTGCAGGAGCTGGCGGTGGAGCTGGGCATGGACGTGCCGTTCTTCCTCGGAACCGGGCGTGCGGTGGCCCGGGGGCGCGGCGAGCGGCTGACCACGCTGCCCGGCGGGGGCGGCTATGCCCTGGTGCTGGTGAATCCCCGCGTGCCCCTGTCGACGCGAGAGGTATACGGTCGGGTGCCGGCGGGCTGGCGGGCCGAGGCCACCGGCACGGAGCGGGTGATCGAGGCGCTCCGGACACGGAACGTGAACACGGTGGCATCGGCGCTGACGAACAATCTGGAGAGCGTGGTCGAGCCGGTGCTCCCGGTCATCGGCCGCATGAAGGCGGCCCTCTTGGCGGCGGGAGCACTTGGAGCGATCATGTCCGGGAGCGGACCGACCGTATTCGGGATGGCGCGCTCCCTGGACCACGCGCGGCAGATCCGGACGCGGGTGAGCCGGGCGGGCTGGGCCTGCTGGGCGGTGCGCACGAACTCCGGTCCCGCGATCCGCGCCACGTGACCACACTGGGGCGTCGTTCAGTGGCAGGACTCGGGGCTTTGGCCCCCGCAATGGAGGTTCGATTCCTCCCGCCCCAGCCACCATTGCTCGAAGCACGCGCACAGGAGACGGCATGTACGAGCTGAAGCTCTTCTCCGGTAACGCGAACCGCCCGCTCGCGGAGGAGATCGCCAAGACGCTGCACGTCCCCCTGGGCGACGCGGACGTCTCGCGCTTCTCCGACGGCGAGGTGTACGTGCAGATCAACGAGAACGTCCGCGGCCAGGACATCTTCGTGATCCAGCCCACGTGCCCGCCGGTGAACGATCATCTGATGGAGCTGCTCGTGATGATCGACGCGTTCAAGCGCGCGTCCGCCCGGCGGATCACCGCGGTGCTGCCCTACTACGGCTACGGCCGCCAGGACCGCAAGGTGCAGGGCCGGATGCCGATCACCGCCAAGCTCGTGGCCGATCTGCTCACCGCCGCGGGGACCCAGCGCCTGCTCGCGGTGGACCTCCACGCCGGGCAGATCCAGGGCTTCTTCGACATCCCGGTGGATCACCTCTTCGCGGCGCCCCCGGTGATCATCGACTACCTGGCGAAGAAGGACCTGAAGGACCCCGTCCTCGTCTCGCCCGACGCGGGCGGCGTGGAGCGCGCGCGGGCGCTCGCCAAGCGGCTCAAGGCGGGACTCGCCATCATCGACAAGCGGCGCGAGGGCAACAACGTGGCGGTGTTCATGCACCTCATCGGCGACGTCAAGGACAAGGACGTGGTGATCGCCGACGACATGATCGATACCGCGGGCACCCTGATCCAGGCGGTGGACGCGCTCCGGCGCGAGGGAGCGCGGCGCATCCTCGCCTGCGCGGTGCACGGCGTGCTCTCCGGACCGGCGATCGCCCGGATCAAGGAGTCCGTGCTCGAGGAAGTCATCATCACGAACACGATCCCGCTCCCGCCCGAGCGGCAGCTGTCCAAAATGCGCGTTCTCTCGGTCGCCCCGCTGCTCGCGGAGGCGATCCGCCGCATCCACGACGAGGAGTCGGTATCAACCTTGTTCGTGTGAGACAACCTGCAGCCGCCGCACGGCGAGGCGAGCTGAAGGCGAGCCGAGCGGATACAATGATCGAGGCGAGCGAATACAAAGGAGATGGGGCATGGAAATGCGTGAGTTGACGATCCGGAAGCGCGAGGGCATCGGCAAGGGGCCCGCGCGGCGCCTGCGCCGGGCGGGACAGGTGCCCGCGACCCTCTACGGCGGCGCGGGCCCGGTGAACGTGGCGGTGATGCCCAAGGACGTGCTGCGCCTCATCCACGGCCACGAAGGGAGCACCCAGCTCTTCCGGGTGACCTTCGAGGGGACCACCGACGCCAAGATGGCGATCATCCGGGACATGCAGTTCGATCCGGTCTCGGAGAGCCTGATCCACGTGGACCTGCAGGAGGTCGCGATGGACCGCGCCATCCAGGTCTCGGTGGCCGTCCACCACGTGGGCGAGGCGATCGGCGTCAAGGACACCCAGGGCATCCTCGAGATGGTGCTGCGCGAGGTGCGGGTCTCCTGCCTGCCGGGGAACATCCCGGAGTACCTC
The DNA here is from genome assembly GCA_035260865.1 of Candidatus Methylomirabilota bacterium. GTDB lineage: Bacteria > Methylomirabilota > Methylomirabilia > Rokubacteriales > CSP1-6 > CAMLFJ01. The sequence continues at coordinate 17,376 of DATFUK010000366.1, forward strand.
GAAGCGGACATCTCGAACATGGCGATCCACGACGTGCTGACCGTGAAGGACCTGAAGATCCCCGAGGGCGTGCGCGTCCTCAACGACCCCAACCAGGCGGTCGTCACGATCGCCCCGCCGGCGGCCGAGGAGACGGTGGTGGCCGCGGTGGCGACGACCGAAGTGGCGGCGGCCGAGCCCGAGGTGCTCACCGAGCGCAAGCCCAAGGAGGGGGAAGCGGCCGAGGGCGACGCGAAGGACAAGGGCGGCGAGAAGAAGAAGTAGGTGGCCCAGGCCATCGTCGGCCTGGGGAAACCCGGGCCCGGAGTACCGCAACACCCGGCACAACGTGGGCCAGCGCGTCGTCGACGCGCTGGCCCATCGCATTCACGCGCGCTTCGAGCGCGACGGCGGCCACGCGGTCGCCTCCGGACGGTGGCAGGGCGAGCCGCTCTATCTCATCAAGCCGGGCAGCTTCATGAACGTCACCGGCGCCCCGGTGGCCCGGCTCGCCCGCAAGCTCCACCTGGGCCCGGCCGACCTGATCATCGTCTTCGACGACCTGGATCTCCCGCTGGGCAAGGTGCGCGTGCGCACCAGCGGCAGCGCGGGCGGCCACAACGGCGTCCGCTCGCTGATCGCGGCCTTCGGGACCAACGACCTTCGCCGCGTCAAGATCGGCATCGGCCGGCCCGGCCGGCCCGGCGAGGATCGGGACCGCGTCTCCGACCACGTGCTCTCGCCGTTCTTTCCCGAGGAGCAGGAGGCGATCGCGACGGCCTGCGACGAGGCCGCCGACCAGGCGCTTCGCCTCGTGGAACGCCGCTGAGGGCCCCGCGCCGATGAGCCCCGCGTTCCGGCTCTCCGCGGGCAGCGGCGGCCTCGAGTGGCCGCAGGTGCTGGCGCTCCTCGCCCGCGAGGCGCGGACCCCGATGGGCCGGGAGCTGGCGACCGCCACGCAGCCGCACACGGATCCCGGCGCGATCCGGCGCGCGCTCGACGAGACCCGCCAGGCTCGGGCCGCGATGGGCCAGACCGGCGTGCCGCCCTGGGAGGGCATCCCGGACGTGCGGCCCACGCTTGAAGCCGCGCGCGTGCCCGGCTCGGTGGCCGAGGCCGCGGACCTGGCCGCGCTGATCCCCCTGCTGGAAGCGGCCGGACGCCTGCTCGCCTACGGTCGCGCCATCCAGCCGGTGGCTCCGGATCTCGCGGAGGCGCTCGCGGGCTTCCCGCGTCAGACCGAGCTGGCCGACCTGCTCCGGCGCTCGCTCGACGCCGACGGCCAGGTGCGCGACGAGGCGGCGCCCGCGCTGCGCCGCGTCCGCCAGCGCATCCGGGATCTGCGGCGCGACCTGGTGAAGCGGCTCGAGGCCTACTTCGGCGCGCCCAATGCCGACACCACGTTCCAGGAGCGCTACGTCACGGTCCGCCACGGCCGCTACGTGCTGCCGATCCGCGCGGAGGCCAAGGGCCGCCTGCGCGGCATCGTGCACGACCGCTCGCAGAGCGGGGCCACGCTCTTCGTCGAGCCGGAGGCGGTGGTGGAGGCGAACAACGACCTCGTGCAGGCCGCGCGCGAGGAGGAGATCGAGATCCTCCGCATCCTGGCCGCGCTGACCGACGCGGTGCGGGCCGCGCTGCCCGAGCTCGACGACCTGGTGGCGGGCATCGGCGGCCTCGACCTGATCTTCGCCCGCGGCGCCCTCGCCGAGCGCATGGAGGCCGTCGAGCCCGCGATCGGCGACGAGCGCGACGTCGTCCTGCGCGGCGCCCTCAACCCCCTCCTCCTCGCCCAGCGCTGGGCGGCGGCAGTGGCTGGGCAAGGTGCAGCCGAAGGCGAGCCGAGCGAATACAACAATCCAGTAATCCCCATGGACATCGAGATCGGGAGCGAGCGTCCGGTGCTCGTCATCACCGGCCCCAACGCGGGCGGCAAGACGGTGGCCCTCAAGACCCTGGGCCTGCTCGTGCTCATGGCCCAGTCGGGCTGCCACGTGCCCGCGCGCGACGGGGCGCGCCTGCCCGTGTTCTCGCAGTGCTTCGCCATCGTGGGCGACGACCAGAGCGTGGCGGAGAACCTCTCGACGTTCTCCGCCTTCGTCAAGCAGCTCCGCGAGGTGCTCGACCGGGTGGACGCCCGCTCGCTCGTGCTGCTCGACGAGCTGGGCGCGGGCACCGATCCCGACGACGGCGCCGCGCTGGCCCAGGCGGTGCTGGAAGATCTGGCCGCGCGCGGCGCGGTGGTCGTCGCCTCCACCCACCTCGAGCCGCTCAAGGGCTTCGCTTCCACGCATCCGCGGGCCCGCAACGCCTCGGTGGAGTTCGACCCCGAGCGGCTCGCCCCCACCTTCCGGCTCATCTACGATCGCCCGGGCCAGAGCTACGCCCTGTCCATCGGCGCGCGCCTCGGCCTGCCTGCGGCGCTGATCGAGCGGGCCCACGCGCATCGCTCCACCCAGCAGCGGCAGCTCCAGGAGCTGCTCGCCCGCCTCGACGACCGCGATCGCAAGGAGGCGGAGCGCGGCGCGCTCCTCGAGCGGCGCGAGGCGGAGAGCGCGGGGCTGCTCGCTCGGGCTCAGGCCGAGCTCGAGGCCGCGCGGACGAGCGCGCGCGAGACCATCGCCCGGGCCAAGGCGGAGGCGCAGCGCCTGGTCACCGAGGTGCGGCGGCACGTGAACGAGGAGTGGGACCGGCTCAAGCGCGCGGAGAAGAGCCGGCCGGAGCTGGAGCGCGCGCGCAAGCGTCTGGTGGAAACCGCGCAGAAGGTGGAGCACACTGCGGGGGCCACCGCGTCCGAGCCGGACGGGGCGGGCCCGGTCGGGGTGGGCGATCGCGTCGAGATCACCCACCTCGGGCTCAAGGGGGACGCGCTGGGCGTGGACGGCGAGACGGTGACGGTGCAGGCGGGCGCGGTGACGGTGAAGGTGCCGATGCAGGCCCTGCGCGTGATCCAGCGCAGCCCCTCGGGTGAGGCCACGTCGTACCCTCGCCCCCGAAGGGGGAGAGGGCAGGGTGAGGGGGCTTCGAGGATCACCACCCCCGGCAAGGGCACGGTCGGGGTGGAGATGAACATCATAGGACGGACTACCGATGAGGCCCGCGATCTGCTAGAAAAGTACCTCGACGATGCATTCCTGGCCGGGCTCACATCGGTTCGCATCATCCACGGCAAGGGCACGGGTGCCCTCCGCCGGGCGGTCGAGGAATTGCTGAGCGCCCACCCCCTCGTGGCCGATCATCGCCCGGGGGCGTCCTCCGAGGGTGGCGCCGGCGCCACCGTCGCCACGCTCACCCAGGGCTGAGGCGACCTCCCATGCCGGGCGGATACTCCCAGCAGCTCCTCGACGAGATCCGCTCCCGCGCCGACATCCTCGAGATCGTCGGCCAGGTCGTGAAGCTGAAGCGGTCGGGCGGAGAGAACTGGAAGGGCCTCTGCCCCTTCCACACCGAGAAGACCCCGTCCTTCACCGTGAACCCGAAGCGGAACATCTACCATTGCTTCGGCTGCGGGGCGGGCGGCGACGCCTTCAGCTTTCTCATGCGCCAGGAGCGCGTGGCCTTCCCGGAAGCGGTGCGCACCCTGGCCGACCGCGCCGGCGTCGCCCTGCCGGACGCGAGCCAGCGGACGCCCGAGGTGGACGGCAAGCTGGAAGCGCTGCGCCGCGCGATGGCGCTGGCCGCCGAGTTCTACACGCGATCGCTGTGGGAGCCGGGCGGCGAGAAGGCCCGCGCCTATCTCGAGCAGCGCGGCGTGGATCCGGAGGTCGCGAAGCGCTTCGGTCTCGGGTACGCGCCCGAGAGCTGGAATGCGCTGCTGGGCGTCATGGCCCGACAGGGGATCGGCGAGGAGGTCCTGGTGCAGGCCGGGCTCATCCTGGCCCGCCAGAACGGGCCCGGCTTCTACGATCGCTTCCGGGGCCGGCTGCTGTTCCCCATCCGTGACGTCCAGGGCCGGGTGGTGGCCTTCGGCGGCCGCGCGCTCTCGGGCGAGGAGCCCAAGTACCTCAACTCGCCGGAGACCCCGCTCTACGTGAAGGGGCAGATGCTCTACGCCCTCGACGTGGCGAGGATCGCGATGCGGGAGCGGAGCCGGGCCATCATCGTCGAGGGCTACCTCGACTGCCTCATGGCGCACCAGTACGGCTTCGGCGAGGCGGTCGCCGCCCTCGGCACCGCGTTCACCCCCGCCCAGCTCGGCCTGCTACGCCGCTACGCCGACGAGGTGGTGGCTCTCTTCGATGCGGACGCGGCCGGGCAGAAGGCCTCCTCGCGCCTCGAGGAGATGATGAACGATGTGATGGATCTCCAGAACCTCGGATGGTCCGTCTCGCGCACCGGCGGGTTCGAGAAGGCGGGCCACCTGCCGATCCGGGTCGCGCTCCTGCCGGCCGGCCACGACCCCGACAGCCTGCTGCGCGCCGAGGGCGCGGCCGCGCTCACCGCACGGCTCGACGCGGCGCGCCCCTTGCTCTCCTTCGTGCTCGAGAAGGCGTTCGCCGATGAGGACCTGACCACCGCGCGGGGCCGGGCCAATGCCCACGCCCGCGTGGCCCTGATCCTCTCCAAGGTGGCCAATGCCGAGGAGGCCACCGAGCTGGCGCGGGAGGCCGCCCGGCGGCTCGGCGTGGATTCCACCCAGCTCTGGATCGAGGCGCAGCAGCTGCAGGGCGCCCGCGCCCGGGGCCGGAGGCCCGAGCAGCTCGCGCAATCCGGGCGCGGAACGGCGGAATCGGATTCCTGGCCTCCTCCCATTCCCTTCGAGCGGGATCTGGTGGCCCTCCTCTTGCAAGTCGATGAGGCCCGGGCCGAGCTTCTCCCCGTGCTCGCGGATGAGGACGTGGTCCATCAGGGGCTGCGCCTCGTGCTGACCGCCCTGCGGCGGGTGCCCGGCGCGCTGCCCGAGGCGCTGATGGCCGAGCTCGAGGGGGAGCGCGAGCGGGGCCTGCTGGCCGCCCTCCTGGTCGAGGAGCGCAAGTGGGGCGATACACATAGTCACGTCGCGGAGCTAAAGAGGCGGTACCATATCCGGCATCGAAAACACCGGGTCCATCAGGTGACGCGGGCCATCATCGACGCCCAGGCCACCGGGGATCCGGCGCTGCCCGCGCTCGAGGACGAGCTTCGAGGCCTGCAGCGTGATCTGCAACGGGAGGCGGAGGCGGTCAGGGAGCTGGCCTTGGCGCGCCCGGGGCTGCCGAGCGATTGGCCGGTCGGCCCTCCGCGCCAGAGCGAAACCCCTTAACCCACCAGGAGAACGGCGAGGCATGGCGGACGAATCGCGGACCGTGGAAGAGCCGAAGATCGAGGAGCTGGACAAGCTCATCGCCAAGGGGAAGCAGAAGGGGTTTCTCACCTACGACGAGGTGAACGACGCTCTCCCCTCCGACCTCGTCACCCTCGATCAGCTCGATGACATCATGCTGATGTTCGGCTCGATGGACATCGAGCTCGTGGACTCCACCAAGGCGGTGCGGCTGCCGTCCGAGATGGCGGCCCAGGCCGCCGATCCCGAGCCCGACGACGAGGAGCCGGAACCGCGGCGCATCGATCTGACTCCGGGCCCGGTCGGCCGCACCGAGGATCCGGTCCGGCTCTACCTGCGCGAGATGGGCAAGGTGGCGCTGCTCACCCGCGAGGGCGAGATCACGCTCGCCAAGCGCATCGAGGAAGGCAAGGACGAGGCGACCGCCGCGATCCTCTCCACCAGCCTGGCCGTCGAGAAGATCCGCGCGCTGCGCGACGAGCTGCGCCAGGACATCATCCCGATCAAGGACGTGGTGGACTTCCCGGAAGAGGAGTCCACCGAGGAGAAGGAAGCCGCGCTGCGCCGCTCGGTGATCCGCGAGCTGGGCAACGTGGACCGGCTCCTGGGCGAGCGAGAGCGTCTCACCCATCAGTGGCGACGCCTCAAGGCCAAGGCCGGAGGGCGAAAGAAAGGGAAGACCGAGCCGGCCTGGAAGCGAGTCGAAGGGCAGGCCGAAGCCAAGAAGAGCAAGGTCCTCTCGATCCTCCGCGGTCTCAACCTCCAGCAGTCCCTCCTCGATCTCTGGGGCAACGATCTCAAGAAGCTGGTCGAGAAGATCCACCGGGCCGAGCGCGAGATCGCGCTCTGGTCGGACGGCAAGCGCCCCGCTCCCACCGCGGTGGACGCGTTCCTCTCCTCGCTCGCCGACGACGATCGCGACGACGGGGACCGCGATCTCTACCAGAAGGCGGCGTCCAAGCACCCCTCGATCAAGGAGCGGCTGGTGTGGGTGGCCCAGCAGAAGATCAAGCGCGCCGAGGAGCTGGCGGACGCGCGGGCCGAGGAGCTCAAGAACATCGTCAAGATCATCAAGCAGGGCGAGGCCAAGGCCGCGCGGGCCAAGAAGGAGATGGTCGAGGCCAACCTGCGACTCGTGATCTCGATCGCCAAGAAGTACACGAACCGGGGCCTGCAGTTCCTGGACCTGATCCAGGAGGGCAACATCGGTCTGATGAAGGCGGTCGACAAGTTCGAGTACCGCCGGGGGTACAAGTTCTCGACCTACGCCACCTGGTGGATCCGCCAGGCGATCACCCGGGCCATCGCGGACCAGGCCCGCACCATCCGGATCCCGGTCCACATGATCGAGACCATCAACAAGCTGATCCGGACGTCCCGCCAGCTGGTCCAGGAGCTGGGACGCGAGCCCACCCCCGAAGAGATCGCGGTCAAGATGGAAGTGCCGGTGGACAAGGTCCGCAAGGTCCTCAAGATCGCCCAGGAGCCCATCTCGCTCGAGACGCCCATCGGCGAGGAGGAGGACAGCCACCTGGGCGATTTCATCGAGGACAAGCAGGTGGGCTCGCCGGTCGAGAGCATGATCGGCCTCTCCCTGCGCGAGCAGACCAACAAGGTCCTGAACTCGCTGACCCCGCGCGAGGAGAAGGTCCTGCGGCTGCGCTTCGGCCTGTCCGACGGCTGCGAGCACACCCTGGAGGAGGTCGGCCAGGACTTCGCGGTCACCCGCGAGCGCATCCGGCAGATCGAGGCCAAGGCCCTGCGCAAGCTGCGCCATCCGTCGCGCTCCAAGAAGCTGCGGAGCTTCCTGGAATCGTGAGCCCCGGTCACAGTGGTATGATGACCGCCGGGCCCATAGCTCAATTGGCAGAGCCCCCGGCTCATAACCGGTCCGGTCTTGGTTCGAGTCCAAGTGGGCCCACCAAAAGCTTGGCGAGGTGCAGCCGAAGGCGAGCCGAGCGAATACAAGAAATGCTTGAGGGGCAGTGGCGAGGCGCAGCCGAAGGCGAGCCGAGCGGATATCAAAAATGCCTTACCGAACGCGAGTAGGGAGATAGTGGACCAGAAGCTCCAGACCCTGATCAATCTGCAGGCGATCGACTCGCGCATCGCCGCCCTCGAGGCGGACGCCGCGCGGCTCCCCAGGGAGATCGCCGCCATCCACGCCGGTCTCGATGACGCCCGGACGCAGGTCGAGCAGGCCAAGACCCGGCTCGACGCCGCCCGCAAGGACCAGCGCGCGAAGGAAAAGGACCTGGAGGTCGTCCAGGCCAAGCGCAGCAAGAACGAAGCCCGCCTGTACGAGGTCAAGACCAACAAGGAATACTCCGCGGTCCTGATCGAGATCGAGGACATCAAGCAGGAAAAGGCCAAGATGGAGGAGGAGATCCTGGTCCTCATGGAGGCCCAGGAGCGGCTGACCGGGGACATCCGTGAAGCCGAGGTGCGCTTCAAGCAGCGCGAGGCCGAGGGCCGGGGCCAGGAGGCCACCGCCAAGGAGCAGCTGCGCACGGTCGAGGCCGAGCTCGCCGGGGTCCGCACCGAGCGCAAGGAGCTGGCCGGCCAGCTCCCCGGCCCCATCCTGGGTGACTACGATCGGATCCTGCGCGCCCGTGGCGGGGTGGCCCTCGTGCCGGTGACCAAGCCGAACTTCTGCGGCGCCTGCCGCATGACGATCACGCCCCAGCGCCTGCAGGAGCTTCGCGCGCAGGCCTCGCTGATCCCCTGCGAGTCCTGCGGCCGCTACCTCTACTGGCCCTCCTGAGCCCGCCCTTCACCCTGAGGGGTCGGTAGTGCCGACGCAGCCCCCGATCGTCATGTACACGGACGGCGCCTGCTCGGGCAATCCGGGGCCGGGTGGCTGGGGCGCCCTCCTCATGGAGGACGGCCGGGAGCTCGAGCTCTCGGGCGGCGAGAACCCCACCACCAACCAGCGCATGGAGCTCACCGCCCCGCTCGAAGGCCTCCGCTCGCTCGCGGGCCGGCGGCGCGTCGCCATCTACAGCGACAGCGCGTACGTGATCAACTGCTTTCGCGACCGCTGGTACGAGCGCTGGCGGAAGAACGGCTGGATCAACTCCCAGAAGAAGCCGGTGGACAACCGCGACCTCTGGGAACCGCTGATCGCCCTGGCCCTCGAGCACCACGACGTCACCTGGCACAAGGTCGCGGGCCACAGCGGCGACCCGCTGAACGACCGCGCCGACGCGCTCGCCCGCTCAGCCATCTCACGCGTCGCGCGGTAGGCCGGGCGCTAGATCGGGGTCAGGTCTTGCATTACGACATTTTCATCGCGGGCAACGATCTTGTTGCGCGCGGAAATGTCGTAATACAAGACCTGACCCCGTTTCCCATCATCCGATGAAGAGACCGCCGTTGGGCGAGAGCCACTGGCCCGTGAAGTAGGAGGCGTCGTCGGAGGCCAGGAAGGCGGCGGTGGCCGCGATCTCCTCCGGCTCGCCCCAGCGCCCGAGCGGGGTGCGGGCGACGATCAGCCGCTGCGAGACCGGCGACATGGGCCTGGTCATGGGCGTGTCGATGTAGCCCGGGCAGATCGCGTTGACCCGGATCCCGCGCGAGGCCACCTCGCGCGAGATCGCGCGGGTGAAGGCCAGGATCCCGCCCTTGGCCGCGCTGTAGTGCGGGGCCGCCTCGAGCCCCATGAGCGCGGCCACGCTCGACATGTTGATGATCGCCCCGCGGTTGCGGCGCGCCATCAGCCGCAGGGCCTCGCGCGTGCAGAAGAAGGTCCCGTTGAGGTGCACGCCGATCATCCGGTGCCAGACCTCGTCGGACATCTCCTGGGTGAGATCCCAGTGGGTGGTCACCGGCCCGCCCCCCATGAGCTCGCCCATGCGCGCCTCCGAGCGCGCGCGGATCTTCTCCCGATCGCCCGGCGCCCCTTCCGCGATCCCCGCGTTGTTGACCAGGATGTCGAGGGCGCCGAACTCGCGGTCCACCTCCGCGAACATCCGCGCCACCTGCCCGGAGTCGGCCACGTCGGCGGCGAGCGCGCGCCCCCGCGACGCCTCGCTCCCCGACGCGATCGCGTCCACCGTCGCCTGGGCCGTCTCCTGCTTGACGTCGTTCACGATCACCCGCGCCCCTTCCTGGGCGAAGCGCAGCGCGATGGCCCGGCCGATGCCGGACCCCGCGCCCGTCACGAGGGCCACCCGATCCTTGAGGCGCATACTCACGTGGCTGACCGTGTCCATGGATGGGCTCCTCCGGGGGGTCGACGTCGTCGGGACCGGATGAACGCTACGTCCGGCCCCGCGTCGAGTCAAGACGGAGCGTGGGAGATTTTTTCACTGCCGCGCAGCGTCACCCGAGACGGCGCTTATTCTTGCCGGAGGCCGGCGGGGGCCATGCTACACCGAGACTATGCTGACCGAACACGAGACCCGGCGCGAGCACGACGACCACGGAGAGCCCGAGGAGCGCGATCTCCCTCGCGAGGGCCTGAGCTCGCGCGCGGACGACGCGCAGATGAAGTTCCCGGCCCTCGAGGAGCCCGCCTGGCTCGAGGACGAGACCGACGAGGAGATGGAAGAGCCGTCGGACTCCCCGTTCCGGGGGATGTGGATCGGGATCGCGGCCGCCGCCGTCACCTTCGTGCTGGTCTTCGCGATCCCGCAGTGGCTCGGCTGGTACGACATCGGCCCGCCGCCCC